>NZ_FAOO01000011.1:27836-91393 GCF_900070205.1 Candidatus Thermokryptus mobilis
TTAGTGCACTATATGTTTTACATTCAAGATAAATGGTCCGTCCATATTCATCTGAGATTTCAATATCTGGGTATCCAGCGATTTTTACTTTCCCCTTTCTGCTTTTTGGTTTCTCGGCTTTAAGTCCAACTTTATTTAGCGAATTAATCACAAAGGGTTCTATTTGATTTCCCGCCTCATTCGGTCTTTTTGTTTTTATCCCCTTTCTATAAGCAGTTTTATTATCATTTCGGTCAAATTCTAAAACCCTACAGCCCGTTAGTGATCTTATCGCTATGTTGTAGGGTATGTCCTTAATCGGCTCTAAAAATCTTCGTATGGTTTCTTCAAGCTGTTTTATGTATTCCTCTGAATTGCTCATTTTCTAAAAATCAAAATGTTTTCTTTTTGCATCACATTATAAAGCCCGAAAATTATTTTATCTATGTTTTCAACAAGTTCAAAACCGATTTCTTCTGCCCGCTCTATTATAAATTCAACGGTTTTTATCTCCTTTCCTTGATAGGTAGCATTTCCAACTATCAGGACGGCATATCTTCCCGGTTTTAAAACTCTATACATCTCTTGCAAGCTTTTTTTCATATCCTCATTGTATAGGTCTATTCGCTCCTTGCCTTTACCTCTTACACCAATGAATTTTTCTCTTAACTTTTCAGGGTCATAGCCAAGCGTTTTAAGTGCATGAAAATCATTTTCAATATAGTCTGTTGAGGGGATAGTTCAAATTTCGCTCCGAAAGCTTTTAGCTCAAGATGTGCTAGAGCCAGTTCATAGATGAATTGAACATTATCAAATAGAACAAGGGAATTTCCTTTAATTTTTTCTACCATCGCGCTTGATTTTGGCATTGCTTTTGTAAAATATAAAAAATCCATTTTGTTTTTAAAAACTGCTTTTTTATCTTTTTGAAAAAACTTTGCAAGAAAATCGCTTGGAGAAAATGCAAAAAGTTGCTGGAAGAGTTGATGAGGTCATTAATTCACTTTATGAGATCGCTTATAATCTCTGGTGGACCTATAACCCAGAGGCGCAGGAGATATTTGAGATGCTATCGCCGATGATGTGGAAAATCTCAAATCAAAATGCCCTTCAAACATTAAAGTCAATTTCAAAATTGGAACTTATGGCGCGCCTGTCAAATAAAGATTTTTTGGAGAAAATTGAGAGAGTTGTAGAGAAGTTTAAAAATTACATTGAAACAAGAAAAGAACTTTCAAAAAGGGACTTTCCCGATTTTGTAAATAATCCGGTTGCCTACTTTACTGCCGAGTTTGGTCTACACGAATCTATTCCAATTTACTCCGGTGGACTTGGGATTTTATCTGGCGACCACGCTAAATCTGCAAGTGATATCGGTTTACCCTTTGTTGGGGTGAGTTTATTTTACAGATTCGGGTATTTTGACCAGAGAATTGCTGAGAACGGTTGGCAAATTGAAGAATACAACCCTGTTCAGCCCGATTTTCTTCCTGTTAAACTTGTCGTAGATGAGAGTGGTGAACCAATTAAAATCAAGGTTAGAATAGCCCACGCTGATGTTTATATTCAGGCGTGGGAGGTCAATGTCGGAATTTCAAAAATTTATCTTCTTGACACAAATCTTCCCGAAAATGACTTTCATTACCGGGATATAACAAGCAGGGTTTACGGTGGTGATGCCACAACTCGGATATTTCAAGAGATAGTCCTTGGGATCGGCGGTGTAAGATTTTTGAAGGCGTTAGGGATTGAACCGGCGGTTTATCATTTGAATGAGGGACACAGTGCTTTTTTGACGCTTGAACTTATGCGTGAGGAATTAGAGAGTGGTAAAACAAAAGAAGAGGCTGAAGAAAATGTCAAGGAAAAATGTGTTTTCACAACGCATACACCAGTTCCAGCAGGGCATGACAGATTTACGCCTGATTTAATTGAGTATGCACTTGGTGATTTCATAAAATCGCTTGGAATGGGTTTAAAGGAGTTTCTCTCTTACGGGCGGATTCACCCCGATAATGAACAGGAGACATTCTGTATGACTGTGCTTGCTCTTAAGTTGACGCGAGGGGCGAACGCTGTGAGTCAGTTAAACAGTGTTATAAGTAGGAAAATGTGGCAACCCTTGTTTCGGAGCAAATCTGAAAGAGAGGTTCCAATTGGGCATGTAACAAATGGGATACATTCTCTAACATGGCTTAGCAGGGTTGCTTACGAATTTTGGTGTAGAAAACTTGGGGAGAACTGGTATGAGCAGATAGAAAGTTCAAAATTATGGGAGAGAGTTCTTGATGAAGATTTTATAACTGATGAGGAGATATGGGCGATAAGGTATGAACTTAGGAGAAATCTTGTTGAGTTTGTGAGGGAGAGGATTTTGAAGCAACTTTTGAGGCTCGGGCTTGATTCGCGGGTGAATATAAATTCAATTCTTTCTGTAGATGCATTAACGATAGGTTTTTCGCGTAGGTTTGCAGCATACAAGCGGGCACCGTTGATTTTTTCTGACATTGAAAGGGCAAAGAAAATTTTTTCCAATAAGGATAAACCAGTTCAAATAATTTTTTCTGGAAAAGCACATCCAAGAGATGATGCTGGGAAGGAATTCTTGCAAAGGATTGTCAATATCTCAAAAATGCCTGAGTTTGTTGGAAAAGTTGTTTTCATTGAAAATTATGACATGAACATAGCAAGGTATCTTGTTTCAGGGTGCGACCTCTGGCTTAACAATCCGAGAAGACCTCTTGAAGCAAGTGGCACAAGCGGTCAGAAGATAATTTTGAATTTCGGTTTAAATTTCAGCATACTTGATGGGTGGTGGCGCGAGGCGTTTAATCAATTAAATGGTTGGGCTATCGGCAAAGACGAGTCGGTTGAGGACCCAAACATACAGGACAAAATTGACGCAGAATCGCTTTATCAAACACTTGAAGATGAAATAATCCCCACTTTTTACAACCGGGACGAGAAAGGTATCCCAAGGGAATGGATTAAGAGAATAAGAAATTCAATCGCAACGATCACTTACTTTTTCAACACGAATAGAATGGTAAGGGAATATGTCAAGAAGTATTATCGGCGGGGTCTTGATAATTAACATTTTATCCCGTATTTTTAAATTGCTATTTAAAACAATTTGAAGGGAAAAGGGTTATGGCGAGGAGTTTAAATAAGGTATTGCTTATAGGGAATCTTGGTGCAGACCCGGAGCTCAGATATACCCCGAGTGGGGTTCCTGTTGCTACTTTCAGAATCGCAACAAACGAAACTTGGCGCGATGTTGATGGGAACCTTCAGGAGAGGACGGAGTGGCACACGATAGTTGTGTGGCGGAAATTGGCTGAGTTGTCGGTTG
This sequence comes from Candidatus Thermokryptus mobilis, assembly GCF_900070205.1. Classification (NCBI taxonomy): domain Bacteria; kingdom Pseudomonadati; phylum Candidatus Kryptoniota; genus Candidatus Thermokryptus; species Candidatus Thermokryptus mobilis. The sequence goes on from NZ_FAOO01000011.1 coordinate 31,168, forward strand.
ACCTTTTGAAAAAGGGGAGCAAAGTTTATATTGAAGGTCGCCTTCAAACTAGAACCTATGAAGATAAAAACGGAATAAGAAGAAGCGTTACCGAGATAGTAGCTGATGATATAATTTTGCTTGAGCCAAGAAGCGTTACCAATGAAACCGCCACACAGCAAAAACCAGCAATACAAGCAGGTCCACCTGAAGAAATCCCAGAGCCATTTTTGGATGATATAACGAAAACTGAGACACCGCCAGAAGAACCCGGTCAGAAATTGGATGATGAAGACGACTTACCATTTTAATAAAATTTTTTAAGAGTTTATGTTTTATGACTTGCTGGTTCTTGTTGTTTTGATTTTTGTCTTGTTGTTTTTATCAGGGCTTACTTCTGCTTCCGAAGTTGCCTTCTTCTCTTTGCCTGCATCCACTGTGGAAAATTTTTCAAGAAGTGAGTCAAGGTCAAAAAAACTTGTTGCAAAACTTCTTGAACAACCACAAAAACTTCTTCTTACGATTTTAATAACAAATAACTTCGTCAATGTCGGTATAGCTCTTGTTGGGACTATAATCGCATTGAGATTAAGCCAAATTTTTGAAGTTGAGTTAGAATATGCTATCTCGGTGAGTGTAATTTTGATCACTGTTCTTGTGATTGTTTTTGGTGAAATTTTGCCCAAGATAATCTCATCAAAAAATTCCGAACTTGTTTCATCTCTCCTTTCTGGGTTTGTAAATATCGCCTCAATAATTTTTTATCCATTCACTGAGTTATTTCTTATTCTCACGAACGCATTTAAAAAAAGGATTCCAAAGCCAGAATCAAATGTCCTTGTTGAGGAGATAGAACCATTAATTGAACTTGGCGGAAAATACGGCGTGATACATAACGAGGAGAAAAAAATTATAAAAAACCTTCTTCAATTTCCCGAAAAAACGGTCAAAGATGTGATGACATCCAGAGTTGATATGGTTGCGATTGAGCTCGGGACGGAATTAAATCAGATAATAAAAGTGATCAGGGAGACGGGATTTTCCCGTTTGCCTGTGTATCAGGAGCAAATTGACAATATAATTGGTATTTTATATGCTAAAGACATCATCCAATTTGTAAGGGATAGAAAAGCGAGGAAAAAATTTGATATAAGAAAAATTCTCCGTGAGCCGATTTTCGTTCCAGAGACGATGAGATTGAAAACATTGCTTCAAGAGTTCAAACAAAGGAAAATGCACATAGCGATCGTAGTTGATGAATTTGGCGGGACAGCCGGTCTTGTGACTTTGCAGGATATAATAACGGAAATTTTCGGTGAGATAGAAAGGGATTTACAAGAGGATAAACTTTTTGAGAAAGTCGGTGAAAATGAATTTGTTTTTGATGGGGGTTTATCAATAGATGAGGCAAATGAGATACTCGGGACGAACCTTAAAACAACGCAAAGCGATTATGACACTATCGGTGGATTTGTCCTTGAGATAACAGGGAAAATTCCAAAGGAAAGAGATGTTATAATTTATGAAAACCTTAAATTCACAATTGAGAAGGTTGATAACAGACGGATAAAGAAAATCAGAGTTGAAAAATTAAAGGAGCAAAGCGATGTTTAAGAAAATTTCACATGTCGCAATAGCTGTGAAAAATCTTGAGGACGCTATAGAGAGATTTTCAAAGTTGAGCGGGTTGAAGGAATATCACATTGAAACAGTTGAAGAGCAAAAGGTCAGGGTCGCTGTTTTCAAAATCGGTGACTCAAGGATTGAGCTAACCGAGCCCACATCTGTTGATTCCCCGGTTGCTAAATTCATTGAGAGAAGGGGCGAGGGAATTCATCACATCGCTTTTGAAGTTGATGATATTGAAGGTCAAATCGCTAGGATAAGCGAGGACGGATTTCAGCTTGTTGATGTTGTTCCAAGGTTGGGTGCTAACAATTGTCTTATCGCTTTTGTTCATCCAAAGTCGTTTAACGGTGTCCTTGTTGAGTTAACACAGGAACTCAAACGAGATGAACCCGAAGCTTGAATTAAAAATACAAAACCTCCCACAGCTCCCTGGCGTTTATCAGTTCAAGGACTCAACAGGGAAGGTGATTTATGTTGGGAAGGCGAAGAATTTAAGGAACAGGGTTAAAAGTTATTTCATAAAAACGCAACCGACAAATCCCAAAATTAACGCTCTTGTTTCCAAAATAAGCGATGTTGAAGTTATAGTTACGCAATCCGAGGTTGAAGCTCTGATCCTTGAGGCAAACTTGATTAAAAAGTTAAAGCCAAGATACAATGTCAGTTTGAGAGATGATAAAAGTTATCCATACATTGTCATAACGAACGAGCCGTTTCCGCGCGTTTTTTCAACGAGGCGGATAAAATCTGATGGCTCAAGATACTTTGGTCCATACACAGACGCGTATTCGCTTAAGCAGACATTGAAGTTGATAAGAGATGTTTTCATGGTGAGAAGCTGTAAGTATTACATTGATGATGAGACCATCACGAAGAAAAAGATAAAAGTTTGCCTTGATTATCACATAAAAAAATGCGGAGGTCCCTGCGAGGGACTTGTTTCAAGAGAAGAGTATAATAAAATGATTGAGCAAGTAGCCCAACTTTTAAATGGGAAAATTGATGATCTCGTTGGACATTTGAGGGGACAGATGGAGAAATTAGCCCAAGAGCTGAGATTTGAAGAAGCCGCTGTTTTGAGGGATAAGATAAAAGCACTTGAAATTTACACCTCAAAACAAAGTGTCGTCAGCATTGAGCCAGTTGACAGAGATATCTTTGCTGTTGCGATTGAGGATGAAGATGCTTGCGGGGTCTTATTCAAAGTTAGAGATGGGAAACTTATAGGGAGTCAGCAATTTTTTATGACTGGGGCTGGATATAAAGGTGAAGATGAGGTGATTGAGACGCTGTTGACGCAGTATTACCTTTCGTCTGACTATATCCCAGGGGAGATTTTAATATCGCAAAATATAGAGGAGGCGGATTCAATTGAAAAATGGCTTGCTGATAGAAAGGGAATGCCAGTTAAGATAAGAACTCCGGAAAATGATGATGAAGCGCGACTTATCTCAATGTGTAAAGTTAATGCGAAATATCATCTTGATGAGTTTAGAATTCAAAAGATAAAGGCGAGGGGGGAATTTGCTCCTAATGTTTTGAGACAGCTTCAAAAGGAACTTCGCCTTGATAGATTACCGAGAAGGATTGAGTGTTTTGACATTTCAAACATTCAGGGCTCGGATATAGTTGCTTCTGTAGTTGTGTTTGAAAATGGGAAACCGAAGAAAAGCGAGTACAGAAAGTTCAAAATAAGGAGCGTTTCGGACAAGCCGAATGATTTTGCGAGTATGTTTGAGGTGATTCAAAGGAGATATTCAAGGGTTTTAGGTGAGGGGGGGAAGATGCCAGACCTTATCGTTGTAGATGGTGGGAAGGGGCAACTTTCTTCGGCTATAAAAGCGCTTGAAAACCTTGGGGTGAAAGAACAACCGATAATCGCTCTGGCGAAGAAATTTGAGGAAATTTATTTCCCCGGGATTGACCAACCGCAATCACTTCCAAAATCATCGCCTGCCCTTCATTTATTGCAAAGGATAAGGAACGAAGCCCATCGTTTCGCAATCACATTTCACCGGGATATAAGAGCAAAGCGCACATTTTCAACGAAACTTCTTGAAGTTAAAGGCATAGGTGAGAAAAGAGCTAAAGTTTTACTCTCAAAGTTCGGTTCAATTGAGGGAATAAAGCAAGCACCAATTGAAGAACTTGAAAAAATCCTCGGTAAGAGCATAGCGAGAAACTTGAAGGAGTTTTTGGAAAAAGAATAATCGCCAGGGCGAAATGACCGATATACAAAAAAGCATAGTTAAGACGCTGGCTTATTTTTCAATTTTTAAGCATCCTTTGAGGATAGATGAATTGCATAAATTTCTTTTGTTCAAAGAATGTTCTCTTGATGAGGTTAAAGATGAAGCGGTGAAACTTAAAGAAAGCAAAAAAATTTTTGAGTTTGATGGATTTTTCCAACTTGAGGATAAAAGGGAATGGGTTGAGGCACGTATTAAAGGTGAGAGGATTGCATCTTGGTTTTGGGAGGTCGCTAAGTTTATGGCGCATGTTATGAAAAGATTTCCGTTTGTCAGGGGGATTTTCGTTTCGGGAGCTCTTGCGAAGTGGAACATATCAATGAGAAGCGACATTGATTTCTTCATCATCACTAAAAGAAGAAGATTATGGATGGCGAGAAGTTTGTTGATAGGTTTTAAAAAGGTTTTTCTCCTGAACAAAAGGAAATTTTTTTGCTTGAATTATTTCATAAGTGACGACCACCTTGAGATTGAGGATAAAAATATCTTCACAGCCATTGAGATTGCGACATTGAAGCCGGTCTTCAACTTAGAATTATATTTTGAATTCATGAGGGCGAACTCATGGGTAAGGAAATTTCTCCCAAATTATTATGTTGATGGGTTCCCCGGGTCTACCGTTTCCGAGAGGAAGTCGTTTTTTCAAATGTTTTCTGAAAAATTTTTTGAGGGAATTTTTAATAGGGATGGGGATTTGCTTGACAAGTTTGACATTGCTTTAATGAAGAAGTGGGAAAGGATTTGGAAGGTTAGGTATCCGAACCTAACAGATGAGGAGAGGGATTTGATGTTTAGATGCAGACCTTATTTATCAAAGGCGCATCCAAATAATTTTCAGAATTTTGTTTTGACGAATTACGATTTGAAGGTTCACTCTATTTTTACCAAATGGGGTGTGAAGTAATTGAGCCAAAATCTCGGGGAAGTGTTTTTAAATCTCGGTTTAAGTTTTTAAATTTTACCTGTGATTTTAAAACAAAGTTGACGCTGATGATGTTGAAGAAACTTCTCTTGTCCATTCTTTTGACTCACACATTTTTAATGGCTCAAAGCACATCACAGTTGCTTAATCAGAGGAAGGTCACGGCGTTGGTTTATTCAACTTTCATTCCTGGGGCTGGGCAATTTTACCTTGGTCACAAGATTAAGGGTATGTTTTTCACATTGGCAACTTTTGGGTCACTTGTAACAACGATTGTTTCCCAAAATAACCTCGTCGGCGGAAACGAACGGCTTGAAAATCTTGAGTTGCAGTATTTAAACACGATGAATTGGGAAAGGGCAGATCAACTCTGGCAAGAGATGTTGCAGGTAAAAGCGGACATTGACAAAGATTACAAACGGCGGAATTTGTTTCTTGGGGTCACTGTAGGTATTTGGGTTATAAATATAATTGATGTTCTTTTTTTCACATCGGATAAAGGTTCGGGTGATATATTCGGGGTGCTCCCGAAGGTTCAAATTTCCGGGGCAAATGAAAGATTTATGATCACAGCAAAATTTGGTCTCTATAAATAAAAAATTTGACAATTCATGCGGCAAAAGATAGAGAGACTTTTAAAGGAGTATAAAGAGGGGACGATTGGAGTTGATGAATTTATAAATGAGTTGAAGTGGTTTCCGTTTGAGGAAATTGATTTTGCCAAGGTTGATCATCACAGGGTGTTAAAGCACGAATTCCCGGAGGTGATTTTATGTCAGTGGAAGACGCCCGAACAGGTGGCTCAGATCGCTGGTAAAATTCTTGAACGCTCAAATTTGCTTCTTGCGACAAGAGCTGGGCTTGAGCATTTCAAAGCGATTAAGGAAATCGCAAAGGACGCTGTTTATAATGAAATAGCAAGGACAATAACCGTAGTTCGTGAGGAAATTAAAAAAGATGATAAGAAAGGTAAAATTTTAATAATAACCGCTGGGACAGCTGATTTGCCGGTCGCTGAGGAAGCAAGGGTAACAGCTGAAATTCTGGGAAACGAGGTGGAGCTTTTGTGTGATGTCGGTGTCGCTGGATTACACAGGTTGTTTTTAAATCTTGACAAATTGAAGGATGCCAGTGTGGTGATAGTTGTTGCAGGGATGGAAGGCGCTTTGCCAAGTGTAGTTGGTGGTCTTGTCGGTGTACCAGTAATAGCTGTGCCGACGTCGGTTGGATATGGTGCTAATTTTGGCGGTATCGCCCCTCTTCTTACGATGTTAAACACCTGTGCCCCCGGGGTGGTTGTCGTGAACATTGATAACGGTTTTGGAGCAGCTTTTGCTGCTACGCTTATGAATAGAAAATTTTGAAAGATGAAAAAGATCAAAATTAAATACGGTAAATCCGAACTTGAAGTTGAAGTTCCAGATCACGCTAAAATTTTAACCCCGTCCGAAAAACCACCTCAAAAAGAGGAAGGGGAAATTTTAACTGAAGCACTTGACAATCCAATTAACTCCCCGAAAATAGAAGAATTCATAAAGCCTTGGGATAATGTTCTCGTGGTTGTCCCAGATAAAACGAGAAAGGCGAAGGTTAATTTCGTTTTGAAGTTTGTCCTTGAAAGAATTAAATGTAAGAGTGTCAGAGTAATTTTTGCGACTGGAACACATCAGAGACAAACCGAGGAGGAAAAAATTGAGATACTTGGCGAGGAAATTTATAGAAGTTTTAAGGTTGTAGAACATGATTGTTTTAATGATAGGTTTAGATTTTTTGGTATCACTTCCCGTGGGACTGAAATTCTTTTGAACGAGGTACTTTGTGATGCTGATAAAATTTTGCTTCTTGGCTCAATAACCCATCATTACTTTGCTGGGTTTGGCGGTGGGGCTAAAATGATAATCCCTGGGCTTGCATCTTATAAGACCGCTATACAAAACCACAAATTAACTTTGACGAGCAAAGGGGATATAAATCCGAACGCAACGAATTTGAAACTTGATGGGAATCCTGTTTATGAAGATATAGTTGAGGCGTTCAAGATTTGTAATTTTAAGGCATTCCATTTTGGCGTTGTTATTGACGAGGCGGATAAAATCGTCGGGGCTTTTTGTGGAGATGTGATATCCTCACACAAAGCTGGGGCGGATTTTTTAAAAAGGTTTTTCACAATCCCTGTAGATGAAAAATTTGATGCTGTGATATCAAGTGCTGGTGGTTTTCCCAAAGATGTTAATTTAATACAATCGCATAAGTCAATTCATCATTCACATTACATAGTTAAAGATGGGGGTCAAATTTTTTGTTTCGTTGAATGCCGTGATGGCATCGGTTCAAAGACATTCCTTGATTGGTTCAAGTTTAAAGATGTTGATGAGATGAGAAAGGAGCTTCTCAAAAATTATTCAATGAACGGACACACCGCCTTATCCTTGATAAATAAATTAAAAGTTGCTAATATAAATTTGAAAACAAGTTTGCCGATGGAGGTTTTAAATGTTATCGGTTTGAGGTCACTTGATGATTTTGATGTTTTGAAAAATATTAACGGCACTATCGCTGTGGTTCAGGACGCGTCAATTTATTTGCCAACTTATTATGGAGGTTATTAAAAGTGGAACTGATTGAGGTATTAAAAAACAACAAACTTTTATCTGGTGTAAACGAAAGTTTTTTGAGCGAGTTAGTAGGTAATTCAATTCTTGAGGAATTTAAATCTGGGGATGTCATCTTAAAAGAGGGCGAATCTGGTGACAAGGTGTGTCTTCTTGTCAAGGGGAGGGTCAAGATTTTGAAGTTAGCTGATACAAAGGGGAAAATTTTATTTGAGATGAGCGAGGGTGATTTTTTTGGTGAGATGGCTTTGATTGACCTTCGCCCCAGGTCGGCGAGCGTCGTTGCCTTAAGTGATTGTGAGGTGATTTCAATACCCGCTGATTATTTTGAAAGGTTAATTCATCGTGAGCCACAAATTTTAATTAACATTGCGAGAGCGCTCAGCGAGAGACTGAGGGTTTCAAATGAAAGACTTTTAAGGGATTTCCTTGAATATGAAAAGGAGGTCACGGAACAGATAAACAAGTTGAATTATTTGATTGAGATAACAAAGCGGGTTAATTCAACAATAGATATTGACGAACTTCTTAAAATTATCCTTGAGATAGCTCTTGAGATAACAAACGCAGATAGGGGGACAGTTTATCTGGTTGATGAGATGTCGGGTGAGATATGGTCAAAAGTTTTGCAGGGTGATGAAATAAGGGAGATACGCCTCAAAATAGGGCAGGGGATAGCTGGATATGTGGCTCAAACTGGAGAAGTAATTAACCTTGTTGATGCTTATCAAGACCCGAGGTTTAATCCTGAGATTGATCGTAAAACAGGTTATAGGACTAAGACAATTCTTTGTCAACCGATAAAGGATAAAAATGATAAAATTGTTGGTGTGTTTCAATTGATAAATAAAAAGAGTGGGGTTTTCACAAAAAGAGATGAAGAGATGTTAAACGCGCTTTCAATTCACGCATCAATAGCGATTCAAAATGCAAGAATGGCGCAAGAACTTGTTAACTCAGAACGACTTGCAGTGATAGGAAGGATGGCGAGTTCAATAATTCACGATATAAAAAATCCAATGGCGACGATAAAAGCATATGCTCAAGTTATAAGAAAAAAAGTCGGTGAGGGAGAGACGATCCAACTCGTTGATGAAGTCATAAGGCAAGTTGATCGTCTTGTGAATATGGCTCAAGAAATACTTGATTTTTCAAAAGGTGTTACGAGCATGAATTTCATAAAGATAAAACTTAGCGATTTCATTGATGGGGTGGTTGCCTTTCTCGCGAGGGATTTTGAAAGGAACAATATTGAAATTGAAAAGTTTTTTGAGTTTGATGGTGAAGTTGAAATTGATATTGACAAGATGACGCGTGTTGTTTTTAACATAGCACATAATTCAAGGGATGCTATGCCTGAAGGTGGGAAATTTATTATAAGGACATGGCGGGAGGATGATTTCTTCTTTATGCAGTTTACGGATACAGGTAAAGGGATGCCAGAGGAAATCAAAAGGAAATTGTTTGAGCCATTTGTAACCTATGGGAAAAAACACGGCACCGGGCTTGGAATGGCTATAGTGAAAAAAATAGTTACAGAACATAAAGGTGATATCTTCGTTGAAAGCGAACTTGGGAAAGGAACAACTATAACGATAAAACTTCCCATAACTCAAACTAAGTGAGTGAGAGACATGTTTGATAAAATTTTTCTCCTTCTCTTAATTGCGATGGTTTTGTCTTTGATATTTACGATACTTGCCTTTACACAGGAGAAGAGGATAAATGTTGGGATTCAAATGATAAAGTTTAAAAGCGGAGATGAAGATATACAGGCTTTTCTTGCTGTCCCGAAAGCGGAGGGGAAATTCCCTGCGATTGTATTGATACACGAATGGTGGGGCTTGACCGATTGGGAAAAAGAGAACGCTGTTAGATTTGCAAGCATGGGATATGTTGCGATTGCGGTTGACCTTTATCGTGGGAAACTTGCAACAACACCAGAGGATGCGAGAAGATATATGCAATCGCTCTCAAATGATGTCGTTTTGAGGGATATCAAATCAGCAGTTGATTATCTTAAGTCGCGCGAAGATGTAAAAAAAGATAAGATTGGAATAATTGGTTGGTGTATGGGCGGTGGATTTGCGCTCAGGAGTTTAATTGAAATTCCGGATTTCTCGGCGGGTGTAATTTGTTATGGACGTCTTGTTGAAGATGAGAAGCAGCTTGAGAGGATAAAGTCGCCGGTCCTTGGGATATTCGCGGAAAAAGACAAGGGAATTCCGCCAGATGCTGTTAAAAGCTTTGAGGAGAAAATGAAGAAGCTCGGGAAGAAAATTGAGGTTAAAATTTACCCAGGCGTAAGTCACGCATTTATGAATCCAAACAATAAAACTGGCTATGACGAAATCTCAACGAAAAGCGCTTGGGATTTGATAGATAAGTTCTTCAAAAAATATCTGAAAGCAGATTAAATCAATCGGCGAGAATCTCCTCAATTAACATATCAACATAGTTTAACCTTTCGCTCAAAGTATTCCAATGCTTTATAAATACAGACCTTAGCGTGGTAAGTGATTCCTCATCAATTTGAAGCGATGGATTTATTCTTTTCGCCGTTGTTTTATCAACCACGAATTTTGAAAGTATAAATTTAGCCGAGGGGTTTTCAATTGAAAGTCGGTTATAAATTTTTAGCGTCTTCTCGTTTATTGAACTAAGTTTCAAATTCCCATCGTGTTTATAGAAACAGAAAATGTCAAGGTCTGGATGAGTTAAGGGGGAAAAGCCATCAAGTTTTTGAATTTTATCGTGTAGATAATTTGCTGTCTTTAAGGTTTGTGATAGAATCTTACCAAAGCCGTTTACATTCAGGGGAATAAGTTTGTGGGTAAGCCACACGGCTCCTGCAGATGCCCCGGGTCTTGAACCTTCAAGTTGAAACATCCCGATGTTTGGTTTATCCTTTTTGTGATATGTGTACGGGGAGGTATTCAAAATAACCTGCCTCAAATTTTCGTCCTTGTAAAGGACCCCACCAGCCCCATACATGACCAGACCATGCTTGTGTGGGTCAATCGTGATTGAATCCGCTTCTGAAAGAGCGATTAAATTATCATAGACGAACTTTTTTAATGTGGGCTCAACTTTAGTGAAGTCAATAATTTGACCGTTTTCATCAATTATCAAGCTTCGCATATATCCACCATAAGCTGCGTCAATGTGAAGATGGAAACCGTGCTTCTCTTTGAGCTTTAAAATTTCATTTATCGGGTCAACCGCTCCAACACCTGTTGTCCCAAAATTTGCCATTACAAACATAACGGTATTGTCTTTCAACGCGTCTTCAAGTTGATTGAGGTCAATCCTATAATTTTCGTCAACATCAATTTCAATGAAATCAACTTTTAAAATTGCGCAAATCCTTTTCCACGAGTAATGAGAGCCCTTTGAAAACAGCGCTATCCCCTTTTTTCTATAATCTCTCACGGCCCACAAAGCTTCAAGATTTGCAAGTGAGCCACCACTTGTTAAATGTCCCCAGCCATTTTTAAAGCCGACAAGTTTCAGCAGGTCATCAACTACTTCCATTTCCATCTCTGTCGTTACAGGTCCACCCTCATAAGCGTGATTGTTCGGGTTTGTAAGCATTACGGCAAAGTATCCAATAAGAGCTGGGATTGACGGGTCTTTAAGCATTTGAGCTGAATAGCGGGGGTGAAAATAGGGGAGATTTTTTTCAAGCCGTTTTAAAAATTCCGAAAAGACCTTTTCAAGTTTTTGTGACTCTTCTTTGAATGTTTCTGATTCAAAGAAATCAGCTGGATAAATTGACCCATCTTCAAAGAAATTTTCACGCCATTTTTTGTTCCATTCAATCGCCAGATTAATTAGTTTTTTGAAAAGCTCAGTGTTTTCACCCTTCGGACCAAGAAAGTAAGTGTAAAGTAGTTCCATAGTTTTGCCCCGTTAATGTTTTTTAAGAATTACCGCATATTCATTTTTCATTGTTTCGTCTTTGTTACCCTTTATATTTGTCGGGGAATTTTGAGAAGGCATTCTCTTATTTGAAATCTCACGGACCAACGTTTTTATATGAGTAAAACCAGAAGTTATAACAAGGTCTATGCTTTCATCATCAAGAGAAATACCATCAAGTATATTTCTTCTCTCAAGAATGATTTTTGAATCCGATTTTATTCCTGAGATTTCAAGGATACTTTCTATATTTCGCTTAGCTATATTTCTAAAAGTTTCCTTGACATTTTTATTTTTACCATCTTTCCTCCTTATGAGTTTAAACTCGTTTGGATCTGCATTTGAGACTTTCCTTACCGTTTCAGAAAAAGCAACTTTGAAGAAATCTCGGACACTTTCCTTTTCAATCTTTAAAATTGCTTCCTTTAACTGCGCAAGTTGCTCTATTACATCTTCATCAAACCAATAGTGTATATTTGGAAAGTTAGGAATTTCAAAATTTTTGATTTTAGCTGTTAAAATTTTTTTAAGTGTATTTGTGAGCTCTTCTATATCTTGTGGTGTAGTCCTAACTTTTGCTATAAGTATTGCGAGCGGATTAATATCGTATCCTATAAAATTTCTGTTAAGTTTGAGACATTCTCCGGCAGAAACACCAGAACCACAAAACGGATCAAAAACAAGGTCAAATTCCTTTGAGAACTCCTTTATAAATTTCCTTACTAACATAAAGTGAAACATTGCAGGATACGGGTGGATGGCATATATCCCTTGACCTGCTTGAATGCCTTTGAAATCAAGTGATTCATCTCTTTGACGCTTGAATTTTGTTGACTCACTTTTTCTTTTTTCTTCATAAAACAAGCTCAATTGCCTCATGTCATATCTTCACCTCCTTCGGCAGATCTGATAGTTTTCTTACCCAATCATTGTCTTTGAATCTCTTTTTAATTTCATCTCTGACAAAAACTATGAGCCCTCTTTCCATTATTTCCTTCACCTTATTTTCTGAAAGTTCTTCATCTATTGTAATAAGATATATTCTTTGATTTGGTCCAGCAGAGGGAACTTCTTGTTTCCACATAAACTCTTTTTTGAAGTTAAGTTTCTGCCATGTTGCATTTATAATTTCATCAACGGATGGTATCTCTCTTTTGACTTGTTCTATAGGATTATTCATTTTATGGGAAATATTTTATGGAAATCTTACTGAAAATATACAAATTTTCGGTGAAATTAATTATCTTTCTGAAAAAAGGTTGAAGGCGATGCGAAGGATAACATCATTTTTGGTTTTGCTTATATTTGTGTTTGAGTTTTTGTTTTCACAAGTGAAATTTGATTCAATTTCTGCTTGGAATTTCAACAAGGTTCTGACATCGGAAAAATTTCAAGGGCGTAAATCGGGGACACCAGGAGGAGAATTAGCAAGTCAATGGATAGCGGAAAAATTTAGGGAGTTTGGGCTTAAACCTTTTGGTGATGGTGGAAGTTATTTTCAAAATTTTAAAATTTTGGCAACACAAGATAAAATCACCAAGTTAACACTTTTGAACGGCAGAAAAGGGAAAGTTAAATATTCACTTGGTGATGACTTCACGATCATGACAAATAGCGGAAGCGGTAAAGTCAAAGCAAATGTTGTTTTCGTCGGTTATGGTATTTCAGCCCCTGAAAAGGGTAGGGATGACTATGAAGGTGTTGATGTCAGAGGCAAGATTGTTCTTTTGCTCGCGGGAACACCAAGTGATGGAGAGGGGAAATTTGAAGTTGAAGGATCAAGGGGATACAAAGTTAGAAAGGCATATGAGAAGGGGGCATCCGCAGTTTTTTATGTCCAAGGAGATAGACCAATACGAGGTGGAACAATAACCCAGGAATATTATACTCCTGAAATTCCAGCTCTTTGGATCGGAAGAAAAGTAATTGACGATATTTTCTATGACACTGGGATAAGCTTTGACGCCTTGAGAAGCGAGGTTAATTTTAAAGTTAAATCGTTTGAGATTGGGAAAATTTTTGAAGTTGAAACAAAGGTTGAACGACTTGAGGGTTGGACTAAAAATGTCGTCGGCTTACTTCCTGGCTCTGATGAAAATTTAAAAGATGAATACATAGTTGTTGGGGCTCATATGGATCATAACGGTGTTGATGCAGAGGGGTTTATATATCCCGGAGCTGACGACAATGGTTCTGGGACTTGTCTTGTTATGGAACTTGCAAGAAGTATGATTGCAAACGGTGAAAGACCGAAAAGGTCAATAATTTTTGTGCTTTTTGCTGCCGAGGAACAAGGGCTTTTGGGCTCCAAGCATTTCGTATCAAACTTACCTGTTCCAGAGGAAAATATAGTTGCGATGTTTAATTTTGATATGGTTGGAAGAGGCAACGGGAATATAAATATTGCCGGGACAGAAAATTTCCCTGAAATGTGGGACATAGTTAAAAACTTTTTTCCAGCTGAAAAGTTGAAAAATCTTGGGAAGTTTCGCGCTGGTGCAAACTCCGACCATTATCCATTTCAAGAGCGAGGAATCCCTGCTTTCTTCTTTATCTCGGCTGGGCAACATCCCGAATATCACAGAACCGATGACAAGAGCGATAAAATTCAACCCTTCGTCCTTGGCGAGGTTGGAAACACGGCGTATGATGTCATACTTGGTCTGGCAAATTATCCGAAGAGCTTGAAGGGGAAAGATAGGTATCAAAGATATCTTTATGCTAATGCAAGGACGGTGGTTTACACTACGATTGATTCTTCAAGTTTAAGCGAAATTAACAATTTAAGGTCAAAGCTTAAAGGAAGTGATGTTGATGGGGTCATATTTGAAATTAAGGGTGATGACCTTGCCAGCGTTGTAAGAGTGATTAGTTTTTTTGATTCCGTCGCAAGTCGTGATTATAAGAATTTTAACATCGTTACGGATAAATCAAAGTTTTCAACTTCGCCGGGTGTTTTGAATATAATTTTTTCTGCCGATGCTAAAGTTTTTAAAGAAAACCCTCAGGTTTTGAGAGTTCTTTCAAAGGCGGGATTGAAGTTTGTAGTTTTCAGTGAGGAAATTTCTTTGTCAAAAATTCAAAGTGTGGTTGATGTTGTGAACGATTTTTATCTTGATGTTTATCCGATCGTGAAGGGAGTTGAATTCGCAGGGTTTAATTTCAAAAAGCCAGGGCTTATTTTTGATCAGATTGATCTTTCATCTGACGGGGGAAATATACTTGTTTTCACGGATGCTGATAAGTTTCTTGAGAGGATTGACTCTGTAAAAATTGATAATGTTTTTCTAAATTTGGAACCGGATAAAGCTGTGAGTTTGATTGCTGATCTTCAGAAGGAGAAATGGGATGTGAAGTCAATTCAAAAAATTTTTGGTCAAAATCTTTATCGTTTTTTGAAATGAAGAATTTCCCGGGGCGAGATTTTGCCCCGGTTTTTTAAGCGAACAACTTGAAAAATATCTCAACCGCTTGCTTTACTTCTTCCATTGAAACATCAAGATGAGTGACCGCTCTTATTTTCATATAGCTTCCTGAACTTAACAAAACGCCATTTTCCTTCAAAACTTTCAAAATTTCATCTGGTGTTTTACCCGTTTTTTCAACACCGATTATGACTATGTTCGTTTGAACTGTTTCAAGGTTGATATCAAACACAGGAATTTTTGAAATTTCCTGCGCAAAAAATTTTGCTTTTTCGTGGTCTTCTTTCAATCGTTCAATGTTATGTTGAAGGGCATAAATTCCAGCAGCAGCTAGAATTCCAACCTGTCTCATTCCACCGCCGAAAATTTTTCTATATTTTCTAACCTTCTCAATAAACTCTCTATCCCCGGCGACAACTGAGCCAACGGGGGCTCCAAGACCTTTTGATAAGCAAACCAGCACAGAGTCAAAATATTGTGCATATTCTTTTGGGCTTATTCCCGTTGCTACACAAGCGTTCCAAAGGCGTGCGCCATCAAGGTGCATTTTAATCCCGTTTTCAAGGGCGAATTCTCTAATCTTTTTTATCTCTTCAATCGGGAAAATTGTCCCACCAGCTCTGTTGTGTGTGTTTTCAAGACAGATCAAGCGAGTCCTCGGCATGTAATACGCTTTTGGTCTGACAGCTCTTTTTATTTGTTCAACTGTTATGACGCCATTTTTGCCTTGAATTGGGTAAAGTTGGACACCCGAGAGCATTGATGGGGCTGCTGTCTCATAGTTCATTATGTGGGATTCAGCTTCAACTATGACTTCATCCCCGGGCTCAGTGTGTGCCTTTATTGAAGTTTGATTCCCCATGACACCGCTTGGGACAAACAGGGCTGATTCCTTTCCAAGGATTTCGGCTACCATTTCCTGTAGTTTATTAACCGTTGGGTCTTCACCAAAGACATCATCCCCTACCTCTGCTTCCATCATAAATTTTCGCATCTCTGGGGACGGTTTTGTAACCGTGTCACTTCGCAAGTCAATGTATTTCATTTTTACCTATCGTTTGTTTTAAAATAGACCGATTATATTTCCGTGTTCGTCAACATCCATGTGAAATGCTGCTGGATTTTTAGAAAGCCCTGGCATAAGCATTATATCGCCACAAATTGCGACGACGAAGCCAGCTCCTGCAAATAATCTTGCGTCTGTGACTGTTAATGTCCAACCTTTTGGAACTCCAACAAGCTTTGGGTTATCGCTAATTGAATTTGGAGTTTTCGCTATGCACACAGGTAAATGGTCGTAGCCGTGTTCAATGTATTTTTCAAGTTTTTTCATCGCTTTCCTTTCAATATAGACATCATCTGCGCCGTAAACTTCAGTTGCAATCAATTTAATTTTATCAAGCAATGGCGTTGACAATCTGTAAAGTGGTTTGAAATCCGATGGGATTGTCTCAGTGATATTGACAATTTTTTCGGCAAGGTCAATTCCCCCTTCACCTCCTTTTGTGAAGAATTCCGTAACGGAGCATTCAACACCGAGCTCGGCGCATTTTTCCTTTATAAGGTTAATCTCAATTTCGGTATCGTTTGCGAACTTGTTGATTGATACAATGGCGGGCACACCGAACTTTTTAACATTTTTGACGTGAAATTCAAGGTTTTCAAGCCCTTTTTTAAATTTTTCAATCGTGAATTCATCTTGCGATTTTATTCCACCGTGATATCTTATCGCTTTGGCTGATACGACGATTACAGCTGCGGAAGGTTTAAGTCGGTGGATTTGAGCGACGATGTCAAAGAACTTTTCAGCCCCAAGATCAGAGCCAAAGCCAGTTTCAACGATAACATAATCAGCAAGCTTTAAAGCGATTTTATCCGCTATTACACTATTGGTCCCATGAGCTATGTTTGCAAATGGACCACCATGGATTATCGCAGGTGTGTGTTCAGTTGTTTGAACGAGGTTTGGCATTATGGCTTCATTTAGCAAAACCATCATAGCACCACAAGCGTTTAAGTCCTTTGCTTTAATTGGTTTACCGTTAAGGTCATAACCGATGACTATCTCGCATAATCGTCTTTTTAGGTCCATCCTTGAACTTGCCATGCATAATATCGCCATGGTCTCAGATGCAGCTGTTATCACGAATCCCGATTCCCTTGGGACACCGTTAACTTTTCCGCCAAGTCCAATAACTATATGTCGCAGTGCCCTATCGTTCATATCAATTGTCCTTTCCCAGGTGATGTTGTTTACGTCAATTCTGAGTTCGTTTCCGTGATGAATATGTGCGTCAATTAAAGCAGCTAGAAGGTTATGGGCTGAAGCGACAGCGTGAATATCTCCGTTAAAGTGAAGGTTGATAAGTTCCGAAGGGATGACTTGTGATTTACCGCCACCTGTTGCACCACCTTTTATTCCAAAAACAGGACCAAGTGATGGTTCCCTTAATGTGACGATCGCCTTCTTTCCAATTTTGTTCAGGGCTTGGCTTAGACCAATTGATGTCAGTGTTTTTCCCTCGCCAGAAGGAGTTGGGGTGATCGCAGTGACGATTATAAGCTTCCCATCGGGCTTGTCCTTGAGTTTTTCCATCACCTCAAGTCGTATTTTACCAGTGAATTTGCCGTAGTATTCAAAATCTTCGTCGGTTAAACCGATCTGTTCCATTATGTGCTTGATATGAATTGGCTTTACTTTTTCTTCGGTTAGGATTGCGTTTGCCATCATTTTGCCTTCACCTTTTGTTTTTAAATAAAAAATCCCGACTTTTGGTCGGGATTAAAAACTCTCGCCGTTAAAGCAGAATAAGGTGCTTTTGGATTTTATTTCACGCTGAAAGTTTTTCTTCTTTGTAAACGAAGATCGGTTCAGCTCTTTCATAGATTGTTTCCTTTGTAATTATGCACTTTGAGATGGGGTGTTCTTTAAGTCGTGTTGGAAGTTCAAACATTATGTCAAGCATTATCTCTTCAATTATCGCCCTTAAACCGCGAGCCCCCGTGCCTCTCTTAAGCGCAAGTTCGGCGACCGCTTCAAGAGCTTCATCTTCAAATTCAAGTTCAACACCGTCAAATTCAAAAAGCTTTTTGTATTGTTTAATTATAGCATTTTTCGGCTCGGTTAAAATTTTAATTAGAGCATCCTTTGAAAGAGAGTGAAGCGTTGCTATTACAGGCAGACGCCCGATAAATTCAGGTATGAAGCCAAATTTCAAAAGGTCCTCAGGTTCAACGAGTGGTAAAAGTTCGTCTATCATTTCATCTTTATTTCCCCTTATCTCAGCGGTGAAACCAATTGAGTTTTTATTCACTCTTTTTGCGATTATCTTCTCAAGCCCTTCAAATGCACCGCCACATATGAACAAAATGTTTTTTGTGTTAATGTAAATTAAGCTTTGCTCGGGGTGTTTTCTTCCTCCTTTTGGAGGGACGCCAGCTATTGTCCCCTCAAGTATTTTAAGTAGCGCCTGCTGAACTCCTTCCCCAGAGACATCTCTTGTAATTGATGGGCTTGCGCTCTTGCGGGCAATTTTGTCAATCTCGTCAATGTAAACTATCCCACGCTCGGCTCTTGAAACATCATAGTCGGCATTTTGCAGAAGATACAGAAGTATCGTCTCAACATCGTCCCCGACATAACCCGCCTCAGTTAAAGTTGTTGCATCAGCAATCGCAAAAGGAACATCAAGGATTTTCGCAAGCGTCTGCGCAAGGAGTGTCTTTCCAGTGCCAGTTGGTCCAATCAAAAGGATGTTGCTTTTCTCTATTTCAACATTCTCAGCTAAATTTTTTATATGATTCCCCGATTCAAGGTTGTTCTCTATCCTTTTGTAATGGTTGTAAACTGCAACGGATAAAATTTTTTTAGCCCTTTCTTGACCGACGACATATTCATCAAGTGCTTTCTTTATCGCCATAGGTGTCAGAGGAATTTTTGAGCGCCTTTTCGCAGTTGAATAAGCTGCTATGTTATTTTTCAAAATGTCAACCGACTCGCTCACGCATATCTCACAAATATATACATCTGGACCGGCTATCATATTGCTGACTTCGTCAACGCTTCTTCCACAGAATGAACAAACTGGTTTTGATTTTAAATCTGGTCGCTCCGACATTTTAATTCACCTTTTCTTTGTTGATGGGATTTCCCTTCGGACAAGTATCTGGTCAATTATCCCGTATTCTTTCGCTTCCTCAGCTGACATATAATAATCCCTGTCCGTGTCCCTTTCAATTTGTTCAATTGGTTTGCCTGTATGTTTTGCTAAAATTTCATTTATCTTTCTCTTCATCTTCAAAATTTCTTCGGCTTGGATTCTTATATCAGCTGCAGTTCCTTGAACTCCACCCCAAGGTTGATGTATCATAATCCTTGAATTTGGGAGCGCTGTCCTTTTCCCCTTTGCCCCGCCTGCGAGGATTACCGCAGCCATGCTCGCTGCCATACCTATACAAATAGTAGCAACATCTGGCTTTATATATTGCATCGTATCGTAAATCGCAAGACCAGCTGAAATTGAACCACCGGGACTGTTAATGTAAAGATAGATGTCTTTATCTGGGTCCTCGGATTCAAGGAACAGGAGTTGGGCTATAACTAAGCTTGCGACGGTATCATCAATCGGTGTCCCAATGAAAACAATTCTTTCCTTTAATAGTCGTGAAAAAATATCATAAGCCCTCTCACCACGGCTCGTTTGCTCAACGACAATCGGAACAAGCTGGTTATAAGTGCCTTTCATATTTCCAAGGTCAAGTTTTGTTTTTCAATAGATTTAAATCCGCTCAAACGATTTTTTCAACAACTTTAACTTTGTCCTTTAAAAATTCAAGAACTTTCCGAGTTAACAATTTCTCTCGGATATGTTCCGAACGTTTGTAAAACGGGATCAATTTTTCCTTTTCAATTCCAACCTCTGCAGAATCTTCCTCGGCGAGTTTTTCATAATCTTCATCTGTGAGCTCAATTCCTTCTGCTTGGGCAATTTTATTTTTTATGATATACCACTTGGCGCTGAAAACCGCATCAGCTCTTTTTTTCTGCTTGAAGAAGTCAATGTCAAAGTTTGGCGGAAGCTTGCCATCCGGGTATTTGCTCCTTTCCTCGTCAAGCATACTTTGAATGAAATCTTCAATCAAGCTTTCAGGCACTGTGAAGTCATTCGTCCTGACAAGTTCGGTGATTATGGCATCGTAAAATTTTAGCTGATTTACCTCATCCCACCATTTTTGGAGCTCGTTCTTTAAGTAATCTCTTAGTTCGGAAACGCTGTTAACTTTGCCCTTGGTTATCTTTGAGGCAAATTCATCGTTTAATTCAGGAAGTATTTTCCTTTCAACTTTTTTGACGGTGACCTTTACTTTTTCGGGTTTGTTATCAACCATTAGTTCAATTATAAATTCATCATCTCTTCTTGCTCTTAAAAGTCGCTCCTTCAAGTTTTCAACGATGGATTCATCGTCAAGCTCAATCACGACATTCTCACTTCTTCTTCCAAGCACTGGCAGGTTATTTTGATCCACCCCTTGTAAATCAATCGTCACTCTGAAAAGCTCACCTTTAACTTCATCGGTTTCTTCATATGTAGCGTTTGCGGAAAGCAATCTTTCTATTTCTTTGTCAATTTCATCTTCACTAACAGTGTGGACATGCTTTTCAACTTCAAGGTTTTTATAATTTGAAATTTCAATATCTGGCATGACCTCATACTTTATCTTAAATTGAAGTGACTCGCCACGTTTATAATCAACATCAACGAGTTGTGGTGTTCCAAGCGGTTCAATTTTTTTGTCCTCAACAAGTTTTATATAAACCTTGTTGACTATATCGTCAAGGGCATCGTATTCAATTTGTTCGCCGAATTGTCTCTTTATGAGTTCAAGTGGGGCTTTCCCTTTTCTGAACCCTTTGATTTCCGCTTCGGCTTGGAATTTTTTATACGCCTCTTCAAAGTAAGGTGCGAGGTCCGACCAATCAAGTTTTATCTCGGCTTCTTGTTCTATTTGGCTTATCTTATTGATGTTTACTTCCACAGGAAAGTCATCTTTTGTTTTTATTTTTTGCAGTGGGCACGGGGGGATTTGAACCCCCACGGGTTTAATCCCACTGGATCCTAAGTCCAGCGCGTCTACCAGGTTCCGCCACGTGCCCAAAGCACAAATTTTTTGCTTAAAAAATATAACTCTTTTTTCAATAAAGTTCAAAATTGCAAAATTTTTGCCAATTTTCTTAAATTCAAATAAATCTCAAAGACAATTTAAACTTCAAACTCAAATGCAACTCAAATTTTTCAAAATGACTGGCGCTGGAAATGATTTCATCATGTTTGACAATCGTTCTGGCAAAATAAAAGACCCGGTGGATTTGGCTCGTTATGTGTGCGATAGACATTTCGGTGTCGGAGCCGACGGGATAATTTTAATAGAGAAAAGCGAACTTGCCGATTTTAAGATGGTTTATTTCAATTCTGACGGTAGCTTTGGTGGAATGTGTGGAAATGGTGGAAGATGCATTGCAAAACTTGCATATCAACTTGGACTCGTTGATAGAAAAATGAAATTTGAAGCGAACGGGAAAATTTATAAAGCCGAGATACTTGATCACGAAAATGTCCGACTTTGGCTTCCTATGCCGAAATTTAAGAAATTCAATTTGCCTCTAAAGCTTGGAAAAAGGATTTACAAAGCACACTTCGTTGACACTGGTGCGCCTCACCTCGTTTTATTTACCGAGGATAATGACATTGAGGATATTGAGCAAATTAATGTCAATCAACTTGGGAGAAAATTGAGGTTTCATCCGTATTTTGAAAATGGGACGAATGTGAACTTTGTGTCAATAATTGATAAGGACACTATAAGGATGAGAACTTATGAAAGAGGCGTTGAGGGTGAAACCCTCGCTTGCGGAACCGGTTCAGTTGCAAGTGTTATCACATCTGTAGAAGTGAAGGGATTGAAGCCCCTGGTTAAGGTCAAGACAACGAGCGGTGAAACCCTGCTTGTAAATTATCGGAATAAAGGGGAGCGGGGATTTGTCTATCTTGAAGGTAGCGCGAAAATTATATGTGAAGGGAAGTTGACCTATCATGACAAATGAAGAATTTGAAAAGGTGATTGAAGAGACGATTGAAGGTTTGCCAGAAGAGATAAAAAGTCGGATTGATAATGTGGTTTTCATCGTTCAAGATTATCCAAGCGAAGATGACTTAAGAAGAACTGGTGCGGGGAAATTTGAATTGCTTGGGCTTTATTCCGGGGTTCCACTTTCAAAAAGGGGAACAAGTTACGGGATGTATCCAGTGACGCCGGATAGGATTTTGATTTTTAAGGGGAACATTGAAAGAATTTGTAAGACAGAAAAAGAACTCCGCGAGAAAATACGCGAGGTTGTCCTTCACGAGATAGGGCATTACCTCGGTATGGATGAAGAGCAAGTAAGAAGAGCATTAAAAAGATGGAGGAGTTAATTCAAAAATACGGGTATATCATCATCTTTTTGATAACGCTTCTTGAGGGCGAGACGGTGCTCTTGATAGCTGGATTTATGGCTTATCAGGGTTTGCTTGACCTTGAGCTTTCCATTATTTCTGCGTTTATAGGGTCAACGCTTGCAGACCAGATAATTTTTCACTTAATGCGACGAAACAGCAATTTTATCTTGAAAAAGTTCAAAAAGTTTGGCAAATATCAAATGATAGCGAAACATTATGTTGAAAAATATGGTAGTGCTGTTGTGCTTTTGGCAAGATATCTTTACGGGATAAGGACTCCGCTTGTGATGATGGTTGGATTAAGTGGAATGAATGCGCTAAAGTTCACGATTTTAAATTTAATCGCAGCTGGGATTTGGGCTTTGAGCTTTGGATACGCCGGATTTTATTTCGGGCACGCAGCTGAAAGGTTTATCGGTGATTTGAAAGTGTATCAGATTTATGGCTGGATTTTGATCTTTTCAGTCATTTTTGTGCTTTATATGATAAGCAGGATAAGAATTCACCAAATGAAAAAACTAACTGATTCAAAGCCATGAAAAAACAAACGCAATTTTCAATAGCATATTACATAATCGCTGTGATAATTTTGATTTTGCTTCAGTATTTTATTTTTCACCCACCGTTGAAGGAAATTTCGTATAAGGAGTTCAAGGATAGAATTTCAAAGGGTGATGTTGAAGCGGTTCAAATCGGTAGCGAAAAAATAATTGTCACATTCAAAAAGGATGTGGTTGATAGAGAAAAAGTTCCCCGGGTGGTTGAAGTTGTTAAGTTGCCTGATGAGAGCTTGATAAAGGAACTTCAAGAAAGAGGCATTGATTATCGCGGGGTTGTTGAAAGCAATTGGGGTAGGGATTTGCTTTTGAATTGGATTTTACCGATAGCTTTTTTTGTGATTTTGTGGGCGATTTTGATAAGAAGATTTTCGCCAACGCAAAATGTTATGACATTTGGAAAAAGCAAGGCGCGAATTTACGCAGCGGATGAGAAAAATAAGGTTACTTTTAACGATGTCGCAGGGCTTGATGAGGTAATTGAGGAGGTGAAAGAGATTGTTGATTTTTTGAAGAATCCGAAGAAGTATCAGCGTCTTGGGGCAAAAATTCCAAAAGGTGTTCTCCTTGTTGGTCCGCCTGGGACTGGGAAAACACTTTTGGCAAGAGCGATAGCAGGTGAAGCTGGTGTTCCATTTTTCTATCTTAGTGGTTCTGATTTTGTTGAGATGTTCGTTGGTGTTGGAGCTGCAAGGGTTCGCGACCTATTCGCTCAGGCGAAGGAAAAAGCGCCATGCATAATTTTCATTGATGAAATTGACGCAATAGGAAAAGCAAGGGCAAGAGGTGTTGTCTACGGAGGCATTGACGAGAGGGAGAACACATTAAATCAATTGCTCGTTGAAATGGACGGTTTTGACTCAAGCATCGGGGTTATCATAATGGCTGCTACAAATAGACCTGATGTCCTTGACCCGGCTCTTTTGAGACCGGGAAGATTTGACAGGCAGATAGTTTTAAGCAGACCTGACCTTAAAGGAAGGGTCGCGATTTTTAAAGTACACGCAAGGAATTTGAAGCTTGCTGATGATGTTGATTTTGAAACACTTGCTGCACAAACACCGGGTTTCGCTGGGGCTGAAATTGCTAATGTTTGTAATGAAGCTGCTCTTTTAGCTGCGAGGAAAGGTAAGGACAAGGTTGAAATGTCTGACTTTCAAGAGGCAATTGAAAGGGTGATAGCGGGGCTTGAGAAAAGAAACAAAGTGATAAGCGAGAAGGAAAAAAGAATCGTTGCTTATCATGAATCCGGGCATGCAATTGTCGGATACTACATACCCGGTGCTGATGTAGTTCAAAAGGTTTCAATCATTCCGCGAAGCATCGGAGCTCTTGGTTATACGCTCAGAACCCCAACCGAGGAGAGATATCTATTGACGAAGGAGGAACTTTACGGTAAAATTGCTGGAATTTTAGGAGGAAGAGCTGCTGAGGAAATTGTTTTCGGACAAATATCAACGGGTGCACATGATGACCTGAAGAAAGCCACTGAGATAGCACGTCTTATGGTCACAACATATGGAATGAGTGAAAAACTCGGTCATGTGTCCCTTGCTGAAATTGAAGAAATGGAATTTTTGAACAAGGGACCTTTTTCTAAACCATACAGTGAGGAAACGGCAAGATTAATTGATGAGGAGGTTAAAAAGATCATTGATGAAAGTTATAAAAAGGCAATTCAGGTGTTGATTAAACATAGAGACAAGCTTGACAAATTGGCGAATCGCCTTCTTGAGAAGGAAGTGATTGATAGAAAAGAATTGGAGGAAATTTTAGGTCAAAATTAATTTTAGGAGGTGATGGATGAGGTGTAAATTTGTGACTTTTTTATTCCTTTTTTGTTTACACGCCTTCTCAATGGATGACGGGGCTGGGGATACTAAGGTGAAATCAACCCCACTTCAATTTCAGGGCACATTTGGATTCACATTGACATCCGGCAATTCGGATACAAGGATTTTAACTTTTGATTCAGATGTGAAGAAACAGTTTGAAAGGTTCATTCATTATATTCGTCTGAATCTTGCTTACGGGACATCGCGTTATGGTTCGGGACCAAGGATTGAGACCACGAACAACTGGGCAATATCAACTCGGATTGACTGGTTCACTTCAGATAGTAAGAGAAGTTATCTTTTTATTTCAACTGGATTGACAGGGAACAAATTCAAGGGATATTGGTCAAGGCGAAATTTTCAACTTGGTGCAGGTTATAGTTTTTTCCCCGAAGTAGATACGCTACGGCTCAAGTTCGGGCTTGGGATTGATTATTCAAAGGATAATCTTGTGGTTAAAGGAACTCTTGACGATGAGGTATTTTTTGCCCTGTTGAAGCCGGAGTTTGAAATCGTCGTAAGCAAGAACCTGAAAATTGGGAATAATGCAAACTGCTTTGTTGATTTTCAAAAGCTTAACAACTACAGGGTGAATTCAAAGACATATCTTAATTTAAGGGTCACTAATCGCTTAGCTGTTAGTTTTAACTTCACATTGAACTATGATAACAAACCGAGGTTTATCCCTGAGATTGGAGAGAACGGCAAACCGACCGGGAAATTGACGCTTGCAAAGCCATCGGATAAAATTTTTAACATAGGGATTTCAATCACGGTGTGAGAAATAGACCAGCGTTTAAATTCGCAGTTGCGCTTGTGCTGGGGATTTTAATTGAACATTTCTTTAAGCTTGAATTGAAAGTTTTGATCTCCTCATTCGCTCTTGCCTTCTTTCTTTATATTGTTTTTAGCAGAAAAAGTGAGTTGAGGTCTATACTGATCTTTTTCCTTGTCATTCTTTCAGGAGCATTGAAATATGTAGCGGATTATAAACTTGAACCGCGAAACTCATCGTCAAATATGCAAATGATACAGCAGTGGTTAAAATCCAAGGGTATGTGATTTCCCTTCCAGAGGTGAAAAATAATAGAACGAATTTTATAATTCGCTCCGATAAAATCTTTGTCCAAGATAGGGAAATAGATGTTTCAGGTGATGTTTTTGTTAGCATTAGAAAAGGTAAGTCTCCGTTTGATGTTTTTCCAAGCGTCGGCTATGGAGATAAAATTGAGGTAATTGGAGTTTTGAAAAAACCAATAGGGTCGCGCAATCCGGAGGAATTTGATTTTGGCAGATATTTGAAGATACACGACATTGATGCTGTGTTTTTATCATACGTTTTGAGCCATGTTAAGGTGGTTGAAAAATTTAAACCGAGTTTATCCCAACCGATTGAATTTTTAAAAAGCGTTGCTTTTAAAATTCGCTTGAAGGTTTTTGCTTTGATTGACAGCGTTATGCCTTCCGTTGAGGCTTCCTTTTTAAAGGGGCTCACCCTTGGTTATAGAGGTGAGATGCCGAAGGAAGTTCGCCAGTATTTCATTGACACTGGGACATATCATATACTTGCTGTTTCAGGTCTCCATGTTGGGATAATATCTTCAATGTTTTTCGCTTTGACGAGTTTCTTAAGGGTTGGATTGATGTTAAGAATTTCTCTAACCATATTCGGGCTTGTCGTTTATGCTTTTATAGTTGGATTACCACCGTCTGTTGTAAGGGCTGTTATAATGGCGTCAATTTTTTTGATCGGGGTTGGAATTGAAAGAAGGATTGATATTTTCAATTTGCTTGGATTTTCTGCCATTTTAATTTTGCTTTTTGATTCAAAGCAAATTTTTCACCCTGGATTTCAACTTTCTTTTTCTGCTGTTGCTTCAATTGTTTATTTTTATCCGAGGATTTTTAAGTTCGTTTCAAATTTACCTTTGATGTCAAGTTATGTGTTGCTTCAAAAAGTTTTAAGTTTATTTTTCGTATCTTTGAGCGCACAGATTTTAACTTTACCATTCACAGTTTCATATTTCAACAAAATTTCCTTTATCTCGCTCATTGCAAATATTTTCATCGTTCCCCTCGTTGGAATAGCTGTACCGCTTGGATTTGCGATGCTCATATCTTATCCGATATCTGGTTTTGTTGGCGATGTCTTCGCAAATGCGACTTGGTTTGTTTTAAATTTGACATTGTCGTTAGCTAAATTTTTAGCTGAAATTCCTTTCGCTTATGTTGAGGCGAGAAGCGATGTTCTTTTTTCAATTGCTTTAGTTTATTTATCTTTGTTTTTGATTGTAAAAATAAAATCTAAAAATTTGATGAAAAGAATCGTTTTTGCCGTTTTAATTGTTGCGAACATTTATGTTTATTTTTTCTCTGACGGGGTATTTTTTGAGCGGAAAAATTTTAAAAGTTTTGAGGTCACAGTTCTTGATGTCGGGCAAGGTGACGCTATATTTGTGCAATTCCCAGACGGGAAAAATATTTTAATTGACGGCGGAAATAAAACATTTAATTTTGACCCGGGTCAAAGGGTGATTGAGCCATTTTTGAAGAAGAAAGGCATAAATAAAATTGATGCTGTCTTAGTGACGCATCCGCACAATGATCACATCGGTGGAATTCCGTATATACTTGAAAATTTTGAGGTCGGAGCTGTGATAGATAACGGGTTGAATTATAGTTCGGAGATTTACAGGAGATATCTTGATATAATAAATCGCAAAGGCATAAGGCATATAGTCGCAAGGGCTGGGGATAAAATTGAGCTATCAAAAGTCGCAAGAATTTATGTCCTTCATCCGATAGAACCATTTGTTGGGGATTATAACGGTGAAGATAAATATGGATCTGGGCATGCTGTTAATAATTCCTCTGTCGTGATAAAGATTCAATATGGTGGTAATTCATTTCTTTTCATGGGGGATGCTGAGAAGGAGGCAGAGGAGTCAATGATAAAAATTTATGATACATTTTTGAAGAGCGATTGGATAAAAGTCGGACATCATGGAAGTGAGACAAGTAGTTCACCTGCGTTTGTCTTGAAGGTTAAACCGACTTGGGCTGTGATTTCAGTTGGGAAGTATAATAAGTATAATCATCCTTCGGATATAGTTTTGAGGCGCTATAATTTGATTGGTAGTAAGATTCACAGGACGGATGAGGAGGGTGCAGGTGTATTTAGGTCTGATGGGAAAGATATTGAAAAGGTTCAATGGAGGGATTAAATCTTGATTTTGAGAAATTTATTTATTATTATTGAACCAAGCGCTTGAATTTTAGTTATATATAAAAAGAGTCAAAAATAAAAACTAAAAATTTGGAGGTTAAAGCATGTCATTTCAAGTCGTATTAGCATTTTTGATTCAGGCGACACCGCAGAAAGGTAGTTTCGTTGAGGAGATAGCGAATATTCTTGTTCAGAAGTATATTGAGGGTGGTTTTTTCATGCATCCAATTCTTGCGATTTTGATCATTGGGTTGGGTTTAAGCATTGCGAAGTGGATTTCGCTTTCCAAGGCGAGCATTAACACGAGGAAATTTTTAAATGAGGTTAAGAAGGCACTGGATGAGGGTGGCGTTGAGAAGGCGCTTGAAGTTTGTCAGAAAACCCCTGGACCTGTAGCGAGCATTTTCCAAGCAGGACTTTTAAGGGCAAATGAAGGAATTGAAGCAGCGGAAAAAGCGATCATCGCTTATGGTGGCGTTGAAATGGCTTTCCTAGAAAGAGGACTTGTCTGGCTTTCGCTTTTCATATCACTTGCACCTCTACTTGGGTTTACTGGGACAGTGCAAGGAATGATCGTTGCTTTTGACTCAATTAAAGAAGCGAAGAACATTTCGCCAGAAATTGTTGCTGGTGGTATTTCAATAGCCCTTTTGACAACTCTTTTCGGTCTTATCGTTGCTATAATTTTGCAGACATTTTATAACTATTTTGTCTCCAAGGTTGATAGAATTGTGGTGGATATGGAAGAAAGTTCAATTGAACTCATTGATGTTCTTGCATCTATGCAATTGGGCAAGAAAGTTGCTGCAGGTGAAGTAAAGAATACATCAAAATAAAAAAGTTTTTAACTTATGCTTAAGAGGAGAAAAAGAGCTGAAGCGGAAATCCCGTCTGCTTCAATGGCTGACATAGCGTTTGAGTTGTTGATTTTTTTCTTGGTTGCGACGACATTTGATGTTGACACTGGAATAGGGCTTGTGCTTCCTCCTGCTGCTGAAACAACTGAACAAGTCAAAATTAAACAGAGCGACATCGCAAAGCTCCTTGTAAATGCTGCCGGTGAGGTTCTTCTTGACGGTGAGTTAATTACAGTTCCGCAGATAAGGGAGACGATAAAGAATAAAATCAAGCAAAATCCAAAACTTATCGTTTCAATAAAAACCGATAGGGAGACCAATTACAGCCGTTATATTGAAGTCCTTGATGAATTAAAACTTGCTTACAATGATTTGCGTGAAGAGCACTCTTTGAAAACATATGGAAAATCTTTCAAAGACCTTAACCGTGATCAGCAGGAGGAAGTGAAGAAGGCAATCCCAATTCGTATTTCAATTGCTGAGCCAGAGGAAGTTAAATAAAAACATTAGCGAGGTAAAGAGAGGATGAAATTTCAGAAAAAGTTTGGACAGATGAAACCGCGCGTTCCAACGTCGTCTTTGCCGGATATAATCTTTATGATGTTGTTGTTCTTTATGGTGACGACGACTATAAAAGTTTTTGATGTCAAGGTGAGATATATTTTGCCTGAAGCAAAAGCCATTGAGAAGATTGAAAACAAGCGTCTTGTCTCTTATATTTGGGTTGGGAGGGACGGTAGAATCCAGGTTGATGATAATATCGTTCAGCTTGATGACCTCATTGACATCATGTATAGGAAGAGGCAGGAGAATCCAAATGTTATCGTTTCGCTTAGGATTGACCGCGACTCAAAGATGGGAATCGTCATTGATATTCAGCAGCGCCTCAGGAAGGCGGACGCTTTGAGAATTAATTATTCAACTTTGCAAAAGTTGTAATGCGTTTATGCGCGGTTTTTCAATAATTTGTTTTGAGGTTTTATGAGGCAGGTTCGTTATATGAGCCTGCCTTTTTTATTTTAAAACAAAAATGTAATTTCAAAATGGGATTGAAGGAAAGGTTAAGTGAGGACTTAAAAAATGCGATGAAGTCGGGGGATAAAATTCGGCTTGAGGTTGTAAGAATGCTTCAGACGATGCTTAGACGTAGGGAAATTGAGAGAAAAGGGGAAGGAAAGGAATTAACAGAAGAGGATGAAATTCAAGTTATAAAATCTGAGATAAAAAAGCGCAAAGAAGCGATTGAACTTTTTGAGAAAGGCGGAAGGGTTGACCTTGCGGAGAAGGAGAGGAAAGAGCTTGAAATTTTGAATGAGTATCTACCAGAGCAGATGTCAGAGGAAGAGATAAGGGAAATCGTTGGGCGGATAATACAAGAAACCGGGGCAGTGGGACAAAAAGATTTCGGTAAAGTGATGGGCTTAGCTATGAAAGAGTTGAAAGGAAAGGCGGATGGCTCGCTCGTTCAAAAGATAGTCAAAGAAAAACTCGGCATGTGAATGAATTGGCTTGATTATGTTATACTTGGAATAATAGCAATTTTTGTGTATCGCGGTTTCAGAAAAGGATTTTTAAGTAGGGTGCTCGGACTTGCTGGAGTAGTCGCAGGGATATGGTTGGGCGTTAGATATAATTTTAAAGTCGCTCAGTTTCTTAAAGATCTTGGCATTTCAGCTGAAATAGCACCTTATTTTGCGATGTTTTTGATATTTGTCGCCTGTATATTGGTTGCGACTTTGATTGCGAGATTTTTGAGAAATGTTTCCGTTTTCGTTGAGATTACGGACAATATACTTGGTGCTTTTCTTGGATTGGTTGAGGGTTTGTTGATAATTGGTGTGTTGTTGATTTTTCTTGGTTCATTGAATTTCCCATCCGAGGAAATCAGAAACTCGTCAAAGTTTTATAAGCCAGTTATCAAGGCGACGGTTTCAATTTACGATTTCATTGAGAAAAATTTCGGCTCAAAAATTAAGTTCAAGGAGCGAATTCAAAAAACAATTGAGTCAATAAAAGGTGGATAAAGAGACATTAAAAAAACTTGAATTTGACAAAATAAAGGAATACATTTTGTCGTTTGCTACATCACAACTCGGGGTTGAACAAGTTGAGAAACTCTCACCGTTGACGAATAAGAGCATAATTGAGCGAGAGCTTAATTTGACGATTGAGATGAAAGATATACTTGCATATGACGACCCTTTTCCGATAGATGGGATAAAGGATATTCGGGTTGCCTTGCGCAGATGTGAAATTGAAGAGAGTTTCCTTTCCCCTCAGGATTTCCTTGATATAAAGTCGGTTCTTTCTGTTTCAAGATTGATAAGGGATTATCTAAGTAAACGAAGTCAGAAATATCCAAATCTTTGGGAGCTTGCGAGGAATATCTTTGTGAATAGAGTTCTTGAATATACGATTGATGAAGTCATTGATGAGAATGGAAATGTAAAGGATAGCGCAAGCGCAGAGTTAAGGCAGATTCGGGAGGAGATTTTGAGGAAACAGGATTATGTGAGGAGGAGATTGTATGCGATTTTAAAGCAGATTTCGGAGAGGGATTACACCCAGGATGATATAATTCCACAAAGGGATGGACGACTTGTGATACCTGTAAAGGTTGAACATAAAAGACATGTTGCTGGCGTCGTTCATGGGACTTCTTCAACTGGCTTAACGGTTTTCATTGAGCCAGCCGAGATAGTTGAGCTTAACAATGAGATATTGCAATTGCAGTTTCAAGAGCAGAAGGAAATTGAAAGAATCCTCAAGGGGTTAACTGATAAAGTGAGGGAGAATTTAAGGTATCTACAAACGAATGTCACTATACTTTCAAAGTTTGATTTCATTTATGCAAAGGCGAAGTTCGTCCTTCAAATAGATGGTCAGGTGCCTGAGGTTGCGGAAGAAGGTCAGATGATTTTTGAAGGCGCTTATCACCCGATTTTGTTGTTAAGGCATGGCAGGGGAAAAACTGTTTCGCTTGATTTTAAACTTGGAAATGGTTCTTCTGTTCTTG
Organism: Candidatus Thermokryptus mobilis; assembly: GCF_900070205.1. Lineage (NCBI taxonomy): Bacteria > Pseudomonadati > Candidatus Kryptoniota > Candidatus Thermokryptus > Candidatus Thermokryptus mobilis. The sequence goes on from NZ_FAOO01000011.1 coordinate 62,892, forward strand.
TCATATCTGGACCGAATTCAGGTGGTAAGACGGTTGTTTTAAAAACGGTGGGTTTGTTGACGCTTATGGTGCAGGCAGGGGTTCCAATTCCAGCAAAAGAGAAAAGCAGAGTGAGGATTTTTAAAAAAGTTTATATAGACATAGGTGATGAGCAATCGGTTGAAAGGGACCTTTCCTCGTTTGGTTCGCATGTGAAGAATTTAAAACGCATAATTTCGGAGGCGGATTCAAAAACGCTTGTTTTACTGGATGAACTTGGTTCAGGGACTGACCCGGCGGAGGGTGGGGCGTTGGGAATAGCAATAATTGAAAAGTTGAAGAGAAAAGGTTCTTTCGTTATCGTGACAACCCATAATAGTGCATTGAAATTTTATGCTTATAGTAATCCAGAAATTGAATGTGGCGCTATGGAGTTTGATCATCAGACGCTTGCGCCAACTTATAGATTGAGAATTGGTGTTCCAGGAAGTAGCTATGCGTTTGAGATCGCTAAACGGCTTGGGCTTGATGAGGATATCATAGTTGATGCGAGGAAAAGACTTGATGAATCACAAGTTAGGATTGAAGAAATTTTATCAAATCTTGAAGCGCTTGAGGTTGAGTATAGAAAAAAGGTTGCGGAATTGATGCTTAAAGAGGAAAGTTTAAATAAGATGTTGGCTGAGTATAAGCAAAAGCTCATTGAGGTTGAAAAAGAGCGCAAGAGAGCGAAGCGTGAGGCGATAGCTGAGCTTAGAGAGGTTGTGGAAAATGCGAGGGCGAGAATTGAGGAAGCGATAAGGAAAGTCAAGGAAACAAGCGCATCAAAGGAAAGCATAAAGAAGGCACACGCTGTGGCTGAGCAGATAGAAAGACAGTTTTACGAGATTTCAAAGCAGATTGAAACAGATGAAGGCATCGTTTCGGATGAGTTTAAACCTGGGGATTTTGTAAAGATGAAAGATGGAACGCAAGTTGGCGAGGTTTTGCAGGTTGAAGGAACAAACCTTGTTGTTGCTTTCGGTTCGGTCAAAATGGTTTTGAAAGCGGATGAGGTTGAAAAAGTAAGCCAAAAGGAAGCAAAGAAGTTATCCCTTGCGACTGATTTATTTGCATCCGTATCAACTAAAATTGATGTTCGTGGTATGAGAAGTGATGAGGCGATAACTGCTGTTGACAAGTTCATTGATACGAGTTTTTTGCATCGCTTAAAGCAAGTTCAAATAATTCACGGTAAAGGGACGGGAAAATTGAAAAAGGAAATAACGGAGTTTTTGAAGAGACATCCAAATGTTAAGTCGTTTAGATCTGGAAGTTGGGAGGAAGGTGGAGACGGTGTCACGATTGTTGAGTTAAATATTGATTAAAAACAAAATTTGGGGTGAAGATGAGAATTTTAATCGCCAACCGTGGAGAAATTGCCCTAAGGATAATCCGAACTTGTAGAATGCTTGGAATAGAAACCGTTGCTATTTATTCAAAAGTTGACAGGGATAAGCCGTTTGTCGCTATGGCTGATTATTCTGAATGTATCGGTGAGGCAAATCCAGCTGAGACATATTTAAATATGGAAAAAATAATTGAGGTTGCAAAGCATTTTAAAGTGGATGGAATTCACCCTGGATATGGTTTTCTATCGGAGAATGAGGGGTTTGCTCAACTTGTTAGGGATAATGGTTTGGTATTTGTCGGTCCGAGTCCAGATGCGATAAAGAAGATGGGGGATAAACTTGAAGCTCGTGAAATAGCTCAAAGCGTTGGTGTTCCAATTGTCCCTGGTTCAAAACAACCTATTTCTGATGTTAACGAAGCTGTGAAAATTGCCAAAGGTTTGGGCTTTCCAATCTTGATCAAAGCAGCAGCTGGAGGTGGAGGAAAGGGTATGAGAATTGTCAATGCTGAAGATGAGCTTGAATCAGCGATAAGAGGTGCTAAAAATGAAGCGAGATTCGCCTTTGGTGATGATAGAATTTACATTGAAAAATATGTTGAGGAACCGCATCACATTGAAGTTCAAATAATCGCAGATAAATTTGGCAATGTTGTTGCTCTAGGCGAAAGAGAATGTTCAATCCAAAGAAGACATCAAAAAGTCATTGAGGAAACGCCATCGCCAATTGTGACCCCAGAGCTACGAAATAAACTTTTTGAGTCCGCTATTGAAATTGCAAAAGCAGTGGGGTATGAAAATGCCGGGACGATTGAATTCATCGTTGATAAAGATAGAAACTTTTACTTTCTTGAGATGAACACACGACTTCAAGTTGAACATCCCGTGACTGAAATGGTCACTGGGGTTGATATAGTCGCTGAACAGATAAGGATCGCTTTCGGTGAAAAATTGAGCTTTTCGCAGGGCGATATAAAACCGAGAGGTCATTCAATTGAATGTAGGATTTATGCTGAAGACCCGCTTAATAATTTTCTTCCCTCAACCGGGAGGATAACAAGTATGAAAGAACCATCGGGTCCTTGGATTAGGGTTGACGCGGGTGTAAGTGCCGGCAACGAGATAACAATCCATTATGACCCGATGATTTCAAAACTTATAGTTTGGGGAAGAAGTAGAATTGAAGCAATAGATAGAATGAAAAGCGCTTTGATGGAATACAAAATTAACGGTGTTAAAACGACAATTCCTTTTTGTCTTTGGGTTATGAACAATGAAAACTTTAGAAATGGAAAGTATGACACGCATTTCATCCAGAATTATTTCAAGCCGTCGGAGTTAGAAAAGTCGTTTTACATCTCAACTGACGGGGAGCCGAAATTTGAAGTTGTGTTAGCGATAACCGCTGGAATTTTAAACCTTGAAGCGAAAAATACAGTGGTGAAAAAACAGAATATAGCGACGAAAGTGAAATCCTGGAAGTCAAGACGGTATGAAAATTTCAGATGAAAAAAGACAACTTCTAAAACTTTACAGAGATTCGTCTCTGGCGGAAAAGTTGAAAATTTATGCGCGTATAATTTTCAACTTTGATCAAATTAAAAAACATCTTGATAACTTCATTCCAGCCGAGGGGAATGTCCTTGATTGGGGATGTGGGTATGGAATCTTTGCAAATTATTTGAGGTTGAAAAATCCGAAGTTAAATGTCGTTGGATTTGATATTTCAAAGGTTAGAATTGAAGAGGCGAACAAAACAACTCCATTGTTAGGAGTGAAATTCACAAGCGATCCTTCCGAGATTAAATTTGATAGCTTCAAGCTTGTCCTTTTAATTGATGTCCTTCTTTTTTTGCCTGTTGATGAAAAAAAATCGCTTCTGAAAACAATTTACACCTCGCTTGAAAAAGGAGGGATTGTATTTATAAAAGACACCTTGAAATCCGAATCTTTGAGGTTTAAGTGGACGAAATTTGAAGAAAGTTTGAAGTTGAAATTCGGTGTCTATGGAAAGAATGTCAAATCCGGTTTGCATTATATTGAGGTTGACGAGTTGACGGGAATTCTTGAGGGAATTAGGTATGAAATAGTTGATGTCATACCGGAGACGCATATTATCTATCCTGGGGTTTTCGTCATCGCTCGTAAATAGAATAAGCTCTTGCGGATAGGATTATTCCAGCTGATATAGCGACATTTAGTGATTCTGCTTGTCCAAATTTTTTTATTTTTATCGTCCCATCGGAAATTCTTACAAGTTCTGGGTCAACGCCGTGAGCTTCATTTCCAAAGATTAAAACAATTTTATCCTCGGTTAAAACTTTGTGATAGTCAATTTTTCCTGTTGGCGCAGTTGAAAAAATTTTAAAACCGATTGACTTTAATTTTGTAAGTTCATCTTTCAAGGTGACATCTTTAAGGAAGAGAACATTAAAAACAGAGCCAGATGTCGCCCTTAATGTTTTCGGGTTAAATATGTCAACACTCATATCTGAAATTAAAATTGCATCAACTTTGAACCAATCACAGATCCTAAAGATCGTCCCGAGATTTCCGGGGTTTGATATTCTATCAAGTGCGATGACGGTCGCCTTTTTTGATTTTTGGAGTTTATTTATTATGTCGTCTTTTGAAAATTCAAACATTTTGGCAACTGCTATTATCCCTTGGGCTGTCTCAAGTTCCGATACTTTTTCAAGGTCTGCATCGTCAATTTCGTAAATTTCAATTTTTTTATTCTTGAGGTGGTTTAAAAATTCTTGTTCTTGTTGTGATTTTATAAATTTTTGGGAATACGCCACGAATAAAAAATCAGCTCCGAACTTAACCGCGTCTTTTATAATTTTCTCGCCTTCAAGGATGAAAAGTCCCGTTTTGTAGCGATATTTTTTGTTTTTGAGGAGTTGTAGCAGGGAATATTTTTGTTTGCTTATTTTCATAGTTTTTCATCTTTCTTTAAATTCACCCCAAATTTCCCTCAGGGTATCTGAGATTTCGCCTATCGTTGCGTATGCTTCAACGCATTCAATTATAGCTGGCATAAGGTTTTCACCGAGCAAGGCGCATTCCCGAAGTTTTTTAAGGGAGTTTTTGACTTTATCGTTATCCCTTTCGCTTCGGAGTTTTTTCAGGCGTTCAATTTGTTTTTTTATCGCTTCTTCGTTTAGTTTGAAAATTTCAATTTTTTGTTTTTCATCCGTTTTAAATTCATTTATCCCGACGATAATTTTTTCTTTCCTTTCAATTTTCATCTGGTATTCATATGCGCTTTTTGCGATTTCGTTTTGGATGAACCCTGCTTCTATTGCCTTTATTGCACCACCCATCGCTTCAATTTTATCAATATATTCCCAGACCCTTTTTTCAATTTCATTCGTAAGATATTCAACGAAATAACTTCCTGCGAGCGGATCAATTGTGTCTGTTACTCCACTTTCATAGGCGATTATTTGTTGTGTGCGAAGTGCTGTCGTTGCCGATTCTTCAGTTGGTAAGGCAAGTGCTTCATCTTTTGCGTTTGTGTGAAGGGATTGGCAACCGCCAAGAACAGCAGCGAGCGCCTGGATGGTCACCCTGACGATGTTGTTTTCAATTTGTTGCGCCGTTAGAGTTGAACCACCTGTTTGAGCGTGAAATCTAAGCTTTAACGCTTCTTCATTTGTCACACCGAATTTCTCCTTCATTATCTTCGCCCAAATCCTACGAGCTGCTCTGAACTTGGCAATCTCTTCAAAGAAATTATTGTGCGCATTGAAAAAGAAAGAAAGCTGTTGCCCGAATTTATTGACATCAAGTCCAGCTTTTATAGCTGAGCGCACATATTCAATCGCATTTGCGAATGTAAAAGCCAACTCTTGAACCGCATTAGCCCCCGCCTCGCGAATGTGATAACCACTGATTGAGATGACATTCCATTTCGGGAGATTTTCATTGCACCATTGGAATATATCAACAATTAGTTTCATTGATTCTTTAGGTGGATAAATGTAAGTCCCTCTGGCTATATACTCTTTCAGGATGTCGTTTTGAATCGTCCCGGAAATTTTTTTAAGGTCTGCACCCTGTTTCTTCGCAACTGCTACATACATAGCAAGTAAAATCGCAGCAGTTGCATTTATCGTCATTGATGTGGTTATTTTTTCAAGGTTTATACCGTCAAAGAGAATTTCCATGTCTTGAAGCGAGTCAATCGCAACACCAACCCTTCCGACCTCTCCCTCAGCCATTGGATGGTCAGAGTCATAACCCATTTGAGTTGGCAGGTCAAATGCCACAGATAACCCCATTTGACCGTGTTCAAGCAGGTATTTGAATCTTTTATTCGTCTCTTCCGCTGTCCCGAACCCGGCATATTGTCTCATCGTCCAAAGTCGTCCGCGATACATCGTCGGGTATACCCCTCTTGTAAATGGATATTCACCGGGGAAGCCAAGCTTCTCAATGTAGTCAAAATTTTCATCGGGGAGATAAAATCTGTCTATTTCAATGCCAGAATCGGTTTGGAATGAACTTTTCCTTTCTTTGAATTTGCCCGAATGCAAAAATTTATCTTCCCATTCCAATTTTTTCATTTTTAATTCTTCGCTCATCGCTTTTAAACTTTTTGTTTTACTTTTCCGCGATTTCGGGTTTGTATCTGTAAATTAAATTTAAAACAACCCTTCCGACTTTTTCTAAACTCTGCGGTGAACATTTGTCGGGCGTGTCCTCAACTGTGTGCCAATACGGATAGTCAAAATCAATTATATTAATCGTTCTGATCCCAACCTCGTTTAAGGGGATATGGTCGTCGTAAACATTGTGTTTGATTTGATCTTTGAATTCATCTATGCCAAGTTCACGCGCAATTGACCAGACATAATTTACAACATCAGGTGCGTATTTCATTGAGTTCTCTTCTTTGAAAATTTGCAAGTCCTTATCCCCGACCATATCAAGTAAAATTCCAAATTGTGGTAAATAGTTCGCTTGTTTATTCTTTGCGAAGTATTTTGAGCCGATGCAAAAGTTTTCAAGGTCACCGGATATTCCGAGGTCCTCACCGTCAAAGAAAATGATGTCAACTCCTATTGGTGGTGGGTCATTTTTTAAAATCCTTGCGATCTCAAGTAGAACCGCAACACCGCTTGCGCCATCGTTTGCCCCCGGAACCGGTTGGATTCTTTTTGATGTCTCTTTCTCTTCATCCGCATACGGTCTTGAATCCCAATGTGCGCAAAGGAGAACTCTAAAACCAGATTTTAAGTTGAATGATGCGATTATATTCGTGAGTTTAAAATTTTTGCCAAGGTATGAGTGTGTGAATTCTTGAAGTTGGACCGCATCGGCATATTTAGAGATTTCAGAGTAAAGAAAATTTTTGCACTCTTCGTGTGATTTTGAGTTTGGAACGCGGGGACCAAATGAAACCTGCTTTTCAAGAAACCAAAATGCGGAGTCGGCATTGAAATTAGGAACTTGAACTTGTCTTTCAATTTGCGCCTGCCCTTGTTCTAGCTTCCTTTCTGACTTGCAACTTAAGAGGAAAATTAGCAAAATTAAAAGAGGTATTTTGATCATCTCGTCATTCATGAAATTAAATTTTGAAAGAGCACAAAGTAAAATAAAAAAGCGCAAGATAAATTTCAATTAATGGCTTTTTACAGGACTTTACATTCTTGGGATGTTTCACCTGATGAAGCGATAAAAATTCAAAACCAACTTAGGAACCTCGTCAAGGTAGAAAAACTTGTCGGTGAAATTCGTTATATAGCAGGGGCTGATGTATCTTTTGATAAGGGCTCAAATGTGGTTTATGCTGGTGTTCTCGTTTTGAAGTTCCCAGAACTTGAAGAGGTTGATCGTTCACTTGTTGTAACGGAGGTTAACTTTCCGTACATACCCGGGCTTTTATCTTTCCGTGAGTCGCCAGCATTGATAAAGGCGTGGGAGAAGATTAAAATCGCCCCGGATGTGGTTATGATTGACGGTCAAGGGATAGCTCATCCGCGAAGGTTCGGGATAGCATCGCATTTCGGAGTTTTGGTTGATAAACCAACAATCGGTTGTGCGAAAAGTTTGCTTGTTGGAGTATATGAAGAACCGAAGGGTGAAGCCGGAAACTTTTCTTATCTTTACGATTCTGGCGAAATAATTGGAGTTGCTTTGAGGACAAGGGATAATGTTCAACCTGTATTTGTATCCATCGGACACAAAATCACACTTGACGAATCAATTCAAATCGTTATGAAGACGGTTCGCGGTTATAGAATACCAGAGCCGACAAGACAAGCACATTTGATTGTTAATGCCCTTCGTCGTGGTGAAATTAAACCCGGGACGAGGACAAATCCAGAACAGGGGAGTTTATTTTAGATGGACTGACTTTAAAGGTTCAAAATCGCATCTCCTTGATTTGAACACAACCTAACTTGTTAAGTTAAACAAAACGGACAAAAAACATAGGAAAGGTTGGCGATTTTGAACAAGTGGGGGAAAATTAAAAAACGAAATTTTTTTAAATTTCTTGTGAAGAAAAAAGCGCGGTTTAAAAAAACAAAAAGAGGGAATCACAAGGGGATTGGTTTGATGATTTTGTTTGTTTTCACTTCAACTTTAGCGTTAATCAAGTAGTTTGTCTTGCTGAAGTCCGGTTTGCCTAAAGTTGAAGTAAAAGAAAAATCAAATGAAATCCCAATCAAAACTACCCAAACCCAACTTTAAAAACACTAAAATTCACAAAAACAAACAAAATGATTTTGATTAAGTGAATCCTTTTCCCTTCATTCTAATACAACACTTTCTCCCTTGCGGGAGAGGGTAGGAGTGCAGTTAATTTTTTCACCCCCACCTCAGTCCTCCCCCGTCAAGGAGGAGGAAATTTTTTAAATTTTCATTCCTTCAGCAGACACTATTTTAAATGGGTTAAAGTAGCCATAAACGAGGTGCGGGAACTCTTCTTTCAAAAGTTTCATCACATTTTTAATCCCAAGTTTTTCAGTTTTTCCGTCAACTCCGATGAGCTCAAGATACCAATCTGGGTCAATGTTGAAGTTTCGCCATTGAATCATTGATATGTCTGTTTCTTTTATAAGTTTTCTCATCGCTTGATATTCTTCTACCCAATCGGTCAAGCCAGGAAATACGAAATAATTTACCGAAACCCAGCGATTGAATTTTCTGGCAATTTTGATTGAGTTTAGGACATCATCAAAGGTATAATTGTTTGGTCTGTAATATCTGTGATAGATTTCAGGTATAGCGCTGTTCATGCTGACGCGGATGCTGTCAAGCCCTGCTTTACATAGTTGTTCAATTGCTTCTGGTTTGCTTGCGTTTGTGTTTAAGTTTATAACGCCTCGTTTTGTTCGTTTGCGTATTTCTTTTATCGCTTCCTTTATGACTTCCCAGACAAGGAGTGGTTCTCCTTCACAACCTTGACCGAAGCTGACGATTGGATTTGGTGCATTTTCAAGGTGTGGGACAGCGATTTCCACTATTTCCTCAACAGTGGGGATAAATGTCAGTCTATCTTGCGTGCTTGGTATCCCAGTGTCATCTGGTTGATAAGAGATACATCCGATGCAGTTTGCATTGCAACCTGGTGAAGTTGGTATTGGTGCTTCCCATCGCCCGAGAAAATAATTTCTTGCAGCTGGGCAAAGGTAACGCAGGGCACAATTTTCACCAAGATGATGAAGAAGGCGATTTTTGGGATGAAGTTTTAATTTTCGTTTGACATTTTTTATAACAAGGTTGTGATCAAATTGATCGCAGTCCTGTCTTTTGTCCGGGTCAATTCTGATTGCTGGGGCGTAAAATTTCCCATCAAGCCAGCCAACAGCGGTATAGGCAAAAAGTGGAAGCAAAGGGGCATTTTCATCCTTTTCGTAGGCGGAAAGAAGAAGCTGCGTGTGAGCTGGAGCTAAAAACACCGCAACAGCCCAGCCATCTTCAACAACAACCCTTTCGCCAGATTTCCTGTCAAAGCCGATAGGTTTACGCATAGGAAGCTCAAACAGCTGACTTCCCTCCGGGATTTCAATTAAATCTCGGGGGTTTACTCTCTCAATTTCAAATCCGCTTCTTCCAGTCATTTCAAGCTCTGGGATATCGTAAATGTTTCCCTTGCCATCGCTTATGACAAGGTTTGGGATTTTCTTTATTCGCATAAGGATTTGCTTCAGCAGTGATTGTTTTTGAAAAATAATATAATGGATTGGATGGATAAGTGAAAATTTAACGGGGTGCTTTTCTTGATTATTCAATCAGGTTTGTGTATTTTTTATTTGAAATCAAAAAAATCTAAGGTCAATAATGATAAGGTTCACCGAGGAGCGACTCAACGACATTTTTAAAAATTTTGAAAGGGTAAAGGTTGCTGTTATTGGTGATGTAATGCTTGACCGTTATATTTGGGGAAGCGTCAACCGAGTTTCCCCTGAAGCGCCTGTTCCGGTGATTGAGGTTGAAGGTGAAGATGCCAAACTTGGTGGCGCTGGAAATGTCGCTAATAACATAAAGTCACTTGGTGCTTTTCCCCTCTTAATAGGAGTTGTTGGGGACGATAGAGAAGGCGAAACACTTTTTGAACTTATGAAACAGGAAGGCTTTAATACGGGTGGAATTATAATTGACAAAACAAGACCAACAACTGTTAAAACAAGAGTCATAGCACACAGTCAACATGTTGTGAGAATTGATAAAGAGTCAAAAGAACCGATAAATTACACGATTCAAGAAAGGATAAAAGAAATCATCCTGCAGAACATACACGATTTAAATGCGATAATAATTGAAGATTACAACAAGGGCGTGGTTGTAAGGAACTTGATTTATGATCTTATTGAGATAGCAAATAAATACGATGTTTTGATAACGGTTGATCCAAAGTTTGATAATTTTTTTGAGTTTAAAAATGTCACTGTTTTCAAGCCGAACCGCAAGGAAGTTGAGGATGTTCTTGGAAGGAAACTTGACACAGAGGAAAAGATAATTGAAGCTGGAAGAGTCATACTTGAGCGTTTGAGGTGTAGGTATCTTTTACTGACGCGTGGTGAAAAGGGTATGACGCTTTTCACCCGTGATGGCGAGATAACGCATATACCAACGAAGGCGAAGAAGGTGGCTGATGTTTCTGGCGCTGGTGACACTGTTATATCAACCATAACCGTTGCGCTTGCTGGAGGAGCAAATATAGTTGAGTCGGCAGCTCTTGCAAATTACGCAGCTGGAATTGTAGTTGAAGAAGTGGGTGTTGTCCCTGTTAATAAAGAAAAACTTTTTAAAGTAGCACTTCTTGATTCAAAAGGTGAATGGTGATGGGAAAAATAGTTGAGGTTGATGAAATAGCGAAGATAAGTATGGAACTTAAAAACAAGGGAAAGAAAATTGTCTTCACGAATGGTTGCTTTGATATCTTGCACAGGGGGCATGTTGAATATCTTTCAAAGGCAAAACAACTTGGAGATGTGCTTATCGTTGGACTTAATAGCGATTCATCTGTTAAGATGATAAAAGGGGATAAAAGACCGATCGTTCCACAAGAGGATAGAGCTTTTATTCTTTCAAACCTTTCTTTTGTTGATTATGTTGTGATTTTTGACGAGCCGACACCTTATGAGTTAATTTCAAAGATCGTCCCAGATGTCCTTGTTAAGGGAAGCGATTGGTCTGAGGAAAATGTCGTCGGGAGGGACATCGTTGAAGCAAATGGTGGGAAAGTGGTATTGATTGAGCTTGTCCCTGGTAGGTCAACGACAAATGTAATCAAAACCATCATTGAAAGATTTTGTCCGAGATGAGGAAATTTTTCAAAAAGTTTTTAAAGTTCGCCTTTTATACATCATCTGCTTTTTTGATAATAATCTCAATCGCTTTGATAATTTCACAGACGGAGGGCTTTAGAAACTACATCCGTGGCTATGTCATCACAGAGCTTGAAAACTCCATCGGGGGCGAAGTTTATGTTGGAAAATTTTACGGGAATATTTTTACGGGTCTTGGAGTTGACAGGTTTTATATTAATGTTGACGGAAAACCCTTTATAAAAGTACTAGGTCTGGAGGTCAAATATAATCCGATCGGATTAATAAAGGGGACATATACATTTCAAACGGCGACGGTTTATAAACCAGAAATTTATATCATCAGGGGGAAGGATGGGAAATGGAATTTTCAGAGCGTTTTTAAGCCAACGAATAGATCTGGCGGGTCAAAATTTGCAATATCGTTTGGTAAACTTGTAGTTGACGATGGTAAGTTTATCTTCATTGATTCGCTAAATCAGAAAAAAAGCGCAATCGCTGAAAGTTTGGATTGCATAGATTATAGCAACCTTAGGGTTACCGATATAAATGCTGTGATTTCTGGAAGTTATGAAACGAATAAGATAAATTTGAGGAGTTTAAACCTTTCTTTCATCATCTCGGAAAAATTTTCAGGTAAAATTAAGGGGAGAGTTTACGCAGACAGAGATGAGGTTGAGATTGAAGATTTTGAAGTTTTGAGCGAGGGTAGCGTTGTTAAATTTGATTTTCTTGCCAAGTCGTTTAATCTTTTCAAGTTCAGCAAAAAAGACCTTGAGAACTCTTATATGAACATTCGCCTCAAATCTGACAGTTTAAGTTTCGCTGAACTTACGAAGTTTATCCCTCACCTTCACATTTTCTCGGGTTCACCTTCAATTGAAGTTGAAGCTGAGGGGAATTTAAAAAATTTGCGTGTCAACAAGATAAAAGCGATAGTTTATGAATCGGATATATCTGTTTCGGGCGAGTTAAGAAATCTTTTGACATTTTCGGAATTTTTTATAGATGCAAAGGTTTTTGATTCAAAAATTAAAGTCAGTGATATTGGTAGGTTCATCACTCCTGCTAGGTTGCCACATTTCGGGATTGATTTTGTCAAATTTGATGGCGAATATAAAGGGCATCCGCTTGATTTCAAGACAAGTGCGAATTTAAGTTGGGGTAAAACGGAGGTCAAACTTGACGGGTCGTTTAAAATTGGAAGCTTTGTCTATGATTTGAATTTCAAAGTTTCGGGTCTTAATCCGAGGGAATTTTTAAATCGGGAGGATTTAAGTGGTGTTTTGAATTTTTCTGGTAACTTGAAAGGGGAGGGTTTGAAATTTGAGGATATGCGTTTTAAGGGTAATCTTGAGGTTGAAAGTTCAGTTATAAATAAGGTTCTGATACCGAGGTCAAATTTGTGGTTTGAGATCAATTCAGGTGAGTTAAACGGAAGCCTCGTTTCGTTCTCCGAGGGGTTTAAAGGTTTGATTGATGTCAACATTAAAAAATATAATGATGAGTTCGTGTTGAGTTTGAGTGGTTCATTGGCTGAGCTTGATATTTCAAAGATGAGAATTGACGAACCGGGATTTTTAAGGAGCCATATCTCGGGCGATATAAATGTTAAGTTCAGGTTCGGGAAAGTTAAAACCCTGGATTTATTCACCCAGTTGAATCCGTCCACATTTGGGAATTATGAGATAAGTCGTTTGAGGATGAACGCAAAGTATGTTGATGATGGTAAAAGCAAGAAATTGATTTTGCAATCAAATATGCTTGACGCGAACATTGAAGGACATTTTTCATTTGGCGACCTTTTCAAAGCTTTATCTGCAACATTCAAGGCGATCAACGATGAGATAAACGAGAAAATTAATTTTGCAAAGGTCGGTCGTGCACATTTAATTGGTGTTGAAAATCCAGTTGATGTTGAATATAGATTTAAGTTGAAGAATTTAACGCCGATATCTGTTTTCTCAACGGGGCAAATTTTTCAAGCCATTGGGAATGTGTATGGGAATTTAGTTGCGGATTCGCTTGGATTATATTTAAATGTTGAAGCAAAACTCCAGAAACTTCTCTATTTGGGTTACAAAGGAGCAAGGATTGATACATTTAAAATGGGGTCTTTCAATGGTGGTTTTGATTTCAAGTATGAAGCTGATAAACTTGGTTTCAGAATTCATCTCGGGGTTGGTAACTTCGCATCAAAAACTTTTAATTTGAGAGATGCGTCTTTGAAGGTAAATTATAACGGGCCAGAAATTTATTTTGAGATTTCGGCGAGCACTGATATCGGTAATGTTAATTTAATTGCCGATGGAGAGTTCAGCAGTGAGATTAACCGTTATATTTTAAAGGAGCTTACGGGCGAAATTTACGGTAACAGGATATATGGAAGTGATATTGAGGTTTTCCAAACCAAGAGTGGGTTTGTATTTAATCCGTCGGGGATTGATTTGAATGGTCAGCGAGTATATCTTGCTGGTTTTGTTGATAAGAAAAGTCAACAAGTAAGATTGTGGGGTGAGGGTTTGAAGTTTGAAAGTTTTCCGGGGGTAAAATCGTTTTCGGGGATTTTTGACTTTTCTTTTTTTGTATACGGGACACATGAAAAGCCATCTTCGGAGTTTGAGATTCTTGTAAAGGATTTGAAGTATAAAAATGCAGAACTTGGTAAGTTTGAATGTTTTGGGAAATTTGAGAATGAAATTGTTGAAGTAAATTCATCACTTGTGGCAGAGGTCGGCGGTTCAAGTTACAATGCTATGAGCATTGATTTTTCGTTCCCGGCTTGGTTCTTGCCCGAGGTTAGGGCTAAGTATGGAAAACCCTATGTGACCGGAAAGGTCAAACTTTTCAGATTTCCACTTGCGCTTGTTGAACCGCTTGTCCCGATGATTTCGGATTTAAATGGAGACATAACAGCTGAGATTGACCTCGGTGGGACTTTTGATAGACCAAGTTTTAAAGGGAACTTTTCATTGCAAAATTGTATCTTTAAGTTGAGGTTAAACAACAAGTATTATCTTGTTTATGGGAGTGGGAGGGTTGATTCAAATGTTGTTTATGTTGAGGATGTGAGCTTGTGGAATAATCCTGATGATTACAGCGATGGCGAGGTTCAAATAAAAGGAAGGATTTATCTTGACAGGTATTCTGTTTCAAACGGTGAGTTTGACATAAGTGGGAAATTGCTTGTGCTTGATAAGGAAGGATTGAGTTTTGGTGGACCCTATGGACGGGTCATTGCTGAAACAGTCGGAGATGGTTTAAAACTTAAAATTGATACAACTGGATATTATCTCAATGGGGAGATTTTGCTTTCAGAGGTGAATGTCAATTATCTTACAAGACAAAGCAACATTGGGACATCAAGAGCAGGTTTTGAGTATGTTTTTGTCACCGGCATTGATACCGGCATTGCCAAAGAGACGACGGAGGAACAATTGGTTCATTTCAATGTTCCATCGGGTGTTATGGATGAAGGGGTCAAAGAATCAGGTCGTAGCAAGTCACTTATGGGGTTAAATTACGACTTGAAAATTTCAACTGCGAAAGAATCAAAATTTCTACTTATCTTGAACACACAAACCGGTGAGGAGTTTTTTGCAAACTTCAGTGGGAGTATAAATATAAGGAATTACTCTGGTTCTTTGGTTGCTTATGGTGAGGTTAATTTACTTGATGGCTCGTATTATAACTTTTTCAAGAGGTTTGATGCAAAGGGTAAATTGAAATTCAGTGGTGATTTTCAAAATCCAGAGCTTGATATAAGTGCAAGTTATACTGGCACGCACACCGTCTTAATTGACACGGTAAATGTCGGTAGGACAGAGACGGTTCAAATAACGCTTTTGATAACTGGGACGCTGAATAAACCGAATGTTAAGTTTCAAATGCTTGTGGATGGGCAGGATTATCAAAAGGTCTACCCACACGGTGAAGTTGAATCAGATGCGATTTCATTTTTGGCAACGGGAAGATTTAAAGATGAATTGACAAGAGTAGAAATGACGAATTTCACAGAGAGTTTGTGGTCTTCAACTGGAGCTTCGCTTTTAAGTAGCGCTGTGTCCGGGGTTATAACGGATGTTTTGAGAGATGTCCTTGGGGGATTTATAACAAGCACTGAGTTTGGATATTCAACCGGGTTCAAAGGGTTGAGGATAACTGGTAACATCGGAGGGGCGACGGTTCAATTTGGGGGTGATATTTTCACGGACATTTCAAAATCGGTTGTCGTTGTTCAATATCCGCTTTTAAAGAAATTTTTAGGCGGGAATTTGACAATTGAATATCGGAGAAGTCCAGTTCAGTTATTCCATGAAAAGGAAATCGTAAACAAATTGGGACTTTATTACAGAATAAAGCTATGAAAAAGACAATTGAAATATCGGAAATTAAAGAGAGGATTTTGAAGTTCTTGAGGAAAAGGTCAAGGATGTCCTTCCGTGTGAGGGAAATAGCTAAAAAGCTCGGGCTTCAACGCGAATATGAAATGGGTTTGTTAAAAGAGATTCTTGAGGAGATGGTAGCAAACGGTGAGGTGGTGAAGTTGAGGAATAAGTACAGGTTTAAGCTTAATCCGAAAATTTTGGTTGGGACTTTGAGGGTGAATCCAAACGGTTATGGATTTGTTGAAATTGACGATTCTTCGGATTCAGGTGAAGTTAAGGAAGTTTTTATCCCACCGAGATTCATTCATACAGCGCTTGATGGTGATAGGGTTGCTGTTATGGTAGTTGAACGCAGGAAGGGTATGCTTGCTGAGGGTGAAATAGTTGACATAATTGAACGCGGGAGGAAAGTTATAACTGGTGTCCTTTCAAAAAAGAAAGGGGTTTATTTCGTCATTCCTGATGATAAGCATATAATTCGTGATTTTTATGTGGATGAGAGAAATGTTAAGAAGTTCAATGCGAAAGTCGGTGATAAGGTCGCTATTGAGCTTGTGGATTGGATTGATGAGGGCTTTAGCCCCGAGGGGAGAATCGTTGAGGTTTTGGGTACGGCTGGGGAAAATGACGCAGAGATTTTATCAATCGCAAGGATGTATGATTTCCCGACGAAGTTCCCCGATGAAGTTCTAATTGAGGTAGAGAAAATCCCAGATGAGATACCCGAGTCGGAATATAGAAAACGTCTTGATTTACGGGAATTGGTTTGTTTTACAATTGACCCGGAAGATGCTAAGGACTTTGATGATGCGGTTTCGCTTGAGGTTTTGCCAGATGGTAGATATAAACTTGGAGTTCACATCGCAGATGTGAGCTTTTATGTCAAAGAAGGAAGTAAAATTGATAAAGAAGCCCTGAGGCGTGGGACGAGCGTTTATCTTGTTGATAGAGTTATACCGATGTTGCCGGAGAAGTTGTCAAACAATGTCTGCAGTTTAAATCCCGGGGTTGACCGCCTCGCTTACTCAGTTTTTATGATTGTAAATCAAAACGGTGTCGTTGAGAGATATTCGTTTCATAAAAGCGTGATAAGAAGCAAACGGAGATTTACTTACGAAGAAGTTCAGGAAATAATAGAGACAAGAAAGGGTGATTTTTCGGATGTTATCCTTGAGATGCATAAGCTTAGCAAAATTTTGTTGAGGAAAAGGTTGAGGGAGGGAAGTATTGACTTTGAGACGCCTGAGGTGAAATTCAAACTTGATGAGGAAGGCAAACCACTTGAAATTGTAAAGAAAGTTCGTCTTGATAGTCACAGGTTGATTGAAGAATTCATGTTGCTTGCAAATAGAACGGTTGCAAAACATGTTGGAAAGATGAATAAATCAGGGCGTGAATATCCTTTTGTTTATAGGGTTCACGATTTACCTGATCCAGCGAAATTAAAAAACCTTGCGGAATTCGTGAGAAAACTTGGTTTCAAATTTGAAATTAATTCAAAACCGCTTGCGAAATCAATTCAAAAGTTGCTTGCTCAGGTAAAGGATACAGAATTTGAGTATTTGGTTAATGACATCGCTATAAGGTCTATGGCAAAGGCGGTTTACTCGGAGAAGAACATTGGGCATTTCGGGCTTGGGTTCAAGTATTACACCCATTTCACATCGCCGATAAGAAGATATCCAGATTTAGTCGTCCATCGTCTTCTTTATGAGTACACTGAGGGAAGGGTTGATGATAAAAGATTAAATGAAATTGCCGAAAAATTACCGCATATTTGTAAGCATTCGTCGGAGATGGAAATAAAGGCAACGGAAGCAGAAAGGGAATCGGTTAAGTTCAAGCAAGCTGAATATATGAAAGAACATATTGGAAGAGTGTTTGAAGGTGTTATATCTGGGGTGGCGGAATTTGGCATCTTCGTACAAATTAATGATATACTTGTTGAGGGTCTCGTCAAAGTCCGTGATATGACGGATGATTATTACATATACGATGAAAGTCAGTATGCTTTGATAGGTAAATATACGAAGAAGGTTTATCGCCTTGGTGATAAAGTTAAAGTTAAAGTTATTCGCGTTGATGAAATTGCGAGGGAGATTGATTTCGTTCTTCTCGGAAAAATTTCAAGATGATTTTGATGGGTCAAATTTACATTGGGACATCGGGTTATTATTACAGACATTGGATAGGTAGGTTTTACCCCGAGCGTCTTGTTAAGGCTAAGTGGATTGAGTATTACGCGAGGGTTTTTGATACGGTGGAGCTTAACACTACTTTTTATCATCTGCCAAGGTCTAAAACTATTGAAGGATGGATAAAGAAGACGCCGACAAATTTCCTGTTTTCCGTGAAGGTTCATCAAATTATAACTCACATAAAAAAACTTCAGGGCGTGAGAAGTGATTTTTACGGGTTTATGAAGGTGATAAAGCCGTTGAAGATATACAATCGGCTTGGGTGTATATTGCATCAATTTCCACCAACGCTTGAGTATGACACTGCACTTTTAAGTGATTACATTGCTTTGTTGCCGAGGGGATACAGGCATGTGTTTGAGTTTCGGAATCCGGAGTTTTTTAACGATGCGATTTTTTTAATTTTGAAGGAGAATCAAATTTGTTTATGTATCTCCCATATGCGCGATATAGAAACACCACCTGTTGCGACGACAGATTTTGTGTATTTCAGGTTTCACGGTCCAGAGGAAAGATATAGGTCAATTTATGATGAGAAGCAGTTAGATAAGTTCTCCCATTTGATATGGGGTTTTTTATTGGAAGGTAAAACGGTTTTTGTTTATTTTAACAATGACTTTAACGCTTATGCCGTTGAGAATGCTATAAGTTTGAGGAACAAAATTTTAAAACTTATCAATTCAAAAACAAATTAAGGAGCAAAGATGAAACTTTTAACCGCAACATTAATGCTTTTGAGCTTTTGTTTAACGCTTTACGCTCAAATTACAATTGATAACTTCCTCACTGATGATGTGAAAAGGGCGATGGATTACATAACTGAGGATTATATACGGGCTAATGTTCAATTTCTTGCGCATGATTTGCTTGAGGGCAGGGGAACGGGCTCAAGGGGTGAGCTTCTTGCTGCAACCTACATCGCAACGCAATTTAAACTTTTAGGGCTTGAGCCAGGCGGAGATAACGGTTCATATTTTCAAAAGGTCCCACTTGTTGGAATAACGACATTTCCAAGTGAATTTATGACTGTGAAGGGAAAAGGTAAAACGATCAAGTTTAAATACTATGATGAGTTCATTGCGGTTTCTGGTGTTAAAAAAGATTTCGTTTCAATCAAAGATGCTGATATCGTTTTTGTTGGTTACGGTATAGTTGCCCCGGAGCAAAATTGGGACGATTATAAAGGGGTTGATGTATCAGGCAAGATTTTATTGATGTTAAATGATGACCCCCCGGCTACGCCTGAGGAGCCTAATCTTTTCGGTGGGAAAGCCAGAACATACTATGGGCGATGGACTTATAAGTATGAGATCGCTGCTAAAAAAGGAGCTCTTGGGGCTATAATAATTCACACAACGCCGTCGGCAGGTTATGGTTGGAATGTGGTGCAAAGCTCTTGGTCGGGGGAAGAGTTTGAACTTGCAAATGATGTTGAACCGAAGGTTCAACTTAAAGGATGGCTTACTGAAGAGGCAACGAAAAAATTGCTTGCTTTGGCTGGTAAAAATCTTGATGAACTTGTGAAGTCAGCGCAAACGAGGAATTTTAAACCGATTGAACTCGGCTTGAAACTATCCCTTGATATGAAGGTGAAGGTTAGAAATTTGGTTTCGCAAAATGTTGTTGGGATTTTGCGTGGCGGGGACGAGAAGTTAAAAGATGAATATATCGTTTTAACATCGCATCACGATCATCTTGGTATTGGCAAACCAGTGAACGGCGATTCAATCTATAATGGCGCTCTTGATAACGCCTCTGGTGTCTCAGCTCTTTTGACGCTTGCGAAGGCATTTTCTGAATTAAAAGTAAAACCACGCCGTTCAATTATTTTTGTTGCGTTGACAGCTGAAGAAGCAGGGCTTCTTGGCTCAAAATTCTTCGCCCAAAATCCACCTGCCCCACCAATAAAAATTGTCGCTAATATAAACATAGATGGAATTAACATATGGGGAAAGACGAAAGATGTCGTATTGATAGGTATGGAAAAAAGCACGCTTGGTGAAATAATTGATAGAATCGCAAGAAAATATCAAAATAGGTATGCAAAGCCAGATCAATTCCCAGAGTTAGGTATGTTTTATCGTTCCGATCAATTCAATTTTGCAAAGATTGGGATACCAGCGATTTTCTTTGATAACGGCGTTGAATACATAGGCAAGCCAGAAGATTACGGAAGAAAAGTCGTTGAAGAATACATAAAGAAAAATTATCATCAACCGAGCGATGAATATAATGATACTTGGGTTCTTGATGGAGCGGTTGAGGATACGAAACTTGTATTTTTATGCGCTTATTATCTCGCAAACGCTGATGAAAAGCCCGAATGGAAACCTGATAGCGAATTTAGGTTGATAAGGGAAAAGATGATGAAGTAAAATTTAACGGGGGGCTTTTTAAGCCCCCTTCGTTTTTAAAGAAAGAGCTTATTGAAGGATGAAAAATTATATTGAATACCTCCTTTTCAAATTTTTTGTTTTGTTTGCCCGAATTCTCCCTTTTAAACTTGTTCAACGGCTTGGGAAATTGTTTGGTATTTTCGCATTTAACTTTATCCCATACAGAAAGAAGGTCGCTCTTGAAAATTTGAGAAAATCATTCCCAGAAAAAAGCGATAGAGAGATAAAGAAAATTTTGAAATCCGCATATGTTAACCTTGGGATTACACTTTTTGAATTTATGAAATTTACAGATTTAAAAATTTCAGACCTTGACGGCTTTGTCAAGTTTGAAAATTTTGATGTTGTGGCTAAAGCACTTGAGAAAGGAAAGGGTTTAATTTTGATGTCGGGTCATTTTGGAAATTGGGAGCTTAGTGCGATAGCGACAGGGATAAAAATTGGAAAGCCGTTGAATGTGATCGTTAAGAAGCAGAGAAATAAATTCGTTGACGGAGAGATAAACAAATGGAGATGTTGGTTTGGGAACAAAGTTATACCTATGGAAAAAGCTTTTCGCGAATCGTTGAGGATTTTATCGGAAGGTGGGATAGTTGCTCTTCTTGCGGATCAAAGCGCTCCTAAGGAGGGTCTTTATGTTAATTTCCTTGGAAGACCCGCTTCTACTTTCGCTGGTCCAGCTATTATGTCAATAAGGACTGGGGCGCCAATCGTGATGGGCTTTGCTATAAGAGAGGGAAATTATGGATACAGAATTGTGTTTGAAAAAATTGATTTCATCCCCTCCGAAAACGAGGATGAAGACATAATTAAATTAACACAACTTCATACATCAATGCTTGAAAAATACATTCGCCTTTACCCGGACCACTGGTTATGGTTTCACCGTAGATGGAAACATCAACCACCAAGCGAAATGAGATGAAATTAAACTGGAAGAGAATACTTATAATTCAAACAGCGTTCATTGGCGATGTCGTTCTAACTTTGCCTCTTCTTCAGGTTTTGCGGAGAAATTTCCCCGAGGCAAAAATTGATTTTATGCTCATACCTAAGACGGCTGAATTGCTGAAAAACCATCCTGATGTTGATGAAGTTATAATTTTTGACAAAAAAGGAAAAGACAGTGGCGTTGTTGGTTTGATGCGAATGGCAAGAATCATTTCGGATAAAAAATATGATGTGGCTTTTATCCCTCACAGGTCTTTTAGAAGTGCGCTTTTACCCTCAGTAGCCGGGGTTAAAGTTAGAGTTGGATTTGATAAAAGTGCATTTAGGTTTCTTTACACCCACATAGTCAAATATGAGATGATTCACGAGATAGAGAGAAATCTTTCTTTGCTCAAGCCATTTGGGATAAGTCATAATTTCAAAGAACTTCCAAATATATTCCCGTCGGAAGAGGACAAACTTTATGTTGATGAAATTTTGTCTGGGATAAATTCAAAAATTATCGGCATTGCACCCGGTTCGGTTTGGGCAACGAAGAGATGGTTAAAGGAAAGATATGCTCAACTTTCAAATCTTTTGGCAAATGATGGCTATGCAATTGCTTTAATTGGTGGAGCAGAGGATTTTGAACTATGTGAAGAGATTAAAAAAATAACTGATTCGGATAGGGTTTTTAATTTTTGCGGTAAATTGAGCTTGCTTCAATCGGCGGAATTGATAAGGCGATGTCTTTTGCTTGTCACGAATGACTCAGCACCGATGCATATCGCAGTTGGTATGAGAACCCCAGTTGTTGCGATTTTTGGGTCAACCGTCCCCGAGTTTGGTTTTTATCCATATGGGGATAAGGATAAAATCATTCAGATTGAAAATCTTTATTGTAAGCCCTGTGGCATACACGGAAGGCGAAGTTGTCCTGAAGGTCATTTTAAGTGTATGAGATTAATTGAAGTGGAGAATGTTTATCGCGGGGTTAAAAATTTAATCCAAGAGATTTAAGCATTCTTTCGGTTGAACCGAGGTTTGAATCTACAAGCTCGTAGGACTTCTTGCCTTTTTCTTTCCTTAAATTTTCATCGGAGAGGAGTTTGCGAAGCGCTTTGTAAAGTTGATTTTTGTTCTTTACAACGAGCCCTCCGCCAATTTGCGCAAGTTTCTGTGCCTCTGGTGAGTTTTGGATTTTGGGACCATATAAAACAGGTATCCCATAGACCGCAGGTTCAAGGACATTGTGTATCCCTTGTTTGAAACTTCCACCAACATAAGCCACATCCGCATAGGCGTAAAGTGACATCAAAAAGCCAACGGAATCAACGATTATAAGTTCTTCACCGCTATAATTTTTCATCTCGGAGAATCTCAAATACTTCGCCCCTGTGTTAATCTCCCGTTCTATCCTTTCAATGTTTTCCTTCGTTGGCTCGTGTGGGACAAGTATGGTTATAAAATTTGGTTCAAATTTTTGAATTTTAAGTATAACGGGAATTAAAACATCTTCATCCTCTTTCCAAGTGCTACCAGCGACGAGAATTTTCTTCCCCTTTGTTATATCATCAGGCAAAAGTTCCTTTCTCATTGCATCCTTGCTTCTCAAATAGACCTGGTCATATCTTGTGTCCCCAGTTGGGATGATTTTAGGTCTGTTGAGTTTTAATCTTTTGGCTGAGGTTTCATCTTCTGGTGAAATTAGAAAGATGAAGTCAAAAATCTCATAAAAAGTGCTGTAAAAAAATCTTTTGAATGCGGATGATGTTTTCCTCTCGTCTATTATGGCATTTGCCAAGCAAAGCGTGAAGTTCGCTTTTCTGGCGAAGAAAAGATGATTCGGCCAAAGGTCGTATTTCATCAAAAAAAGATATGTCCTCGGTGATTTTATAAGCGAGATGAATTTTTTCGCCGTAAAAACTGAGTCAAACGGGATGTACGAGATTATATCTGCGAATGGATAATTTTTTGAGTGTTCGTAACCGGATGGTGAGAAGAAGGTTGCTATAACATTCGGATTAAAACTTTCCTTGAGCTTGCGGATTATCGGCTTTGCTTGTTCAAACTCACCAAGCGATGATGAATGAAACCAAAATGTTGGCTTTTGTGGGTCAATTTTTTGCTTTACCTCTGATTCAATCTTTTTTAAAAGATTCTTTCTACCCTTTATCCCCACTTTGATTTTTTTGTTGAACAGCCCAAGGATGTGGAATGTTATGAAAAGCAACGGAACAATGAATAGATTATAAATTAAAAGCACTAAAAAAAGATTAAATTTTCTCATTCCTTGTTATTTCAACTATTTTTTAGACAACCATACTTCGGGGTTTTGTTGTTGTCTTTCATGCCAGATTTCAAAATGAACTATTGAGCCCTCAATGGACTCACCGCTTTTACCTATGATTTGACCAGCATTTACTTTTTCACCTTCGCTTACAAATATATCTGAAAGGTTTGCATAGACGGTTCTGAAACCGCCATCATGTGTTATGATTATCAAATTTTCAAAGCTTGGCAACCAAAAAATTTTTGATACAACTCCATCCGCAACAGCTCGCACCTCGGTTTCACCTTTAACTTGGATATCAACACCGTAGTTTAATGTCACTGTCTTTAAAACGGGATGAACTTGCTCACCATATCTTGCGACGATTTTTCCGTTGTCAACAGGCCAGGGGAGTTTTCCTTTGAGTTTTGCGAATGCGCTCTCAACTTTTGGAGTTTCAACTTTTTTCCTTTTCTTAATCTCCTCTCTTCGTTTTCTTTCCTTTTCCTCCTCAATCAACTTTGCAATCACATTTTCAATCTCCTTTATTGCCCTTTTTCTCCTCTCAATTTGTGCCTGTAGTTTCTGCTTGTCCTTCCTTATCTTTTCAAGAAGTTCTTTCTTTTCTTTTATTCCGTTTAAGAGGTTTTTCTCCTCTTCCTCTTTTTGTGATATTAATTCCCTTTGCTTTGAAAGGGCAAGCTCAAGCTCGCCCTTTTGCTTTTTTAAATTTTCTTGTTTTGATAAGATTGAATCAATTATGGCTTTCCCAAACTTTGAAAATTTCTTGAGATATACCGTCCTTATCAACATTTGATTTAAAGACCTCGCCGATAAAATGAGTTCAAAGTCGTGTGTTCTCCCACGCTTATATGTCGACCTGATATAAGATGCATATTTCTCTTTCAAATTTTTGATCTCTTGTTCAGACCTTAAAATCTCGTCTTGCAATTTTTTTATTTCTTTCTCGTTCTCGTTTGCCTGCTTTTTGAGTTCCGATATCAACTTCCTTAAGAGATTATCCCTTCTCTCGTAGTCATCAATTAAGTCAAGTGTGAACTTTTCCTTTTGTTGTGCCTCTTTTATCTTCATCTCGTATAAATTTATTTCCTCCTTGAGGCGTTTCAACTCCTCCTGTTTTTTCTTCACCGCATTTTGCGATAAAACCTCAAGCGTTAGTGTTAGAATCAAAATCAAAGCCCAAATTCTTTCCATCTTTTACTTACCCTTTCTTTGATTTCATCATCCATCTTTATGATTTCAAGCCATGGTTTAAAATGCCCTTCTTCTTGAGTTTTCCTTGTGCAGTCAATCCCAACCCTTTGCCCAAATTTCGGTAACACACGATAGTCAAGCGCTCTCTCATCAAAAAATATGTCCCTTTCTGGATCAAACCTTGTGAACAAGCCCCAAATTAATTCAGTTTTATCTTGAATGTCTATCTCCTCATCAACTATGAATAGAATCCGAACTCTTTTTCCCTTGTCAAGATTCCATACTTCATTTGCTACTTCTCTTGCTTGGAACGGTTTGCGCTTCTTGATTTTAAGTATAATGATTCCATCAATCGGTCTTATTTCATCTATTATCTCACTTTTTCCTTTCAGCGGGGCTAAATCAATCTTTTCAATTTTGAACGGTGCTCTATCTTTTTTCACCGTAGCGTCAATCCCAAGTTTTGAGCCATGGTCGGTTGTCGGACCAGCAACATCAAGCGTATCAGTGTGCGCATCCCTTACGAAGATAAGGTCTTGTTGAAAGTCAACCCATTTTAAAACTTCAACTGCAACGGACTTTAAATCTTCCGGGTTTACGGTTTTATCAACGGCTATTAAAATTTTTGTCAACGAAAGTTGTCCCAATCCCCATATTCCCATCATCGCCTTTACAGCTTGCCTTGGGAAATAACTTTCAACTGAGATTATCCCAAGATTGTGAAATCCAGCTTCTATGCTTAAGTTCATTTTTACGATTTCGGGTATTTGAAATTTTATAATCGGGAAGAAAATTTCTGAAATTGCTTTGCCGATCCAGGCATCTTCCATAGGTGGTTTTCCGACGATTGTAGCAGGATAAATTGCATCTTTTCTATGTGTTATAGCAGTTACATGCAAAACTGGAAATGGCTCTGAAAGGGAATAATATCCGAAGTGATCTCCGAACGGACCCTCAATTCTTCTCTCAAATGGTTCTGCGTATCCTTCAATTATGAATTCAGCATCAGCGGGGACGAGAATTGGAATCGTTTTCGCTTTTACGAGATGTATTTTTTCACCGAGCAGATATGAGGCGAACATTAACTCATCAAAGTTTGGCGGAAGCGGGGCTATTGCTGAAAAAATCAGGGCAGGGTGTCCGCCAAGGGCAATCGCAACAGGAAGCTTTTTACCGAGTTTTTCAGCTTTCCAGTAGTGATACGCCCCTGTTTTATGACTCTGCCAGTGAAGTCCAGCTGTTTTTTCATCATAAATTTGAATCCTATACATCCCAACATTTCTCTTTTGGGTTTCGGGGTCATGCGTTATCACAAGTGGCAATGTTAAAAATTTTCCGCCATCTTTTGGCCAGCATTTTAAAGCTGGTATATCAAAAAGTGAAGGATTTAAATTTACGACTTCTTGAACTGGTGCTTTATTGACAATTTTAGGCGTAAGGGATTTTAAAAGTTTCAAGATGTTTTTTCTCTTTGAGAGGATTTTTTTTAGCGATGGCTTTTCGGTTAAAATCTCAATGAGCCACTGGAATAATTCGCTAGGTTCACATCCGAGGGCAAGTTTCGTTCGCTCATAAGTTCCAAATAAATTTATAACGATGGGGAATTTGCTTCCATTGACATTTTTGAAAAGAAGTGCTGGTCCACCCGATTTAACAACCCTGTCGGCAATTTCTGTGATTTCAAGCTCAGTTGAAACCTCGGCGTTAATTTCTTTTAACTCGCCTCTTTCCTCAAGAAGTTTTAAAAATGTCCTTAAGTTGCTCGCCAAATCACAGGGTTTTTAGTTTGGTGAAAATTTTAGTATAATTTAACAAAATCGTTATGGGCTTACAAATAAAATGACTTTTTACCATGTCAATTGTAATGTTAACAGGTTTCCCAGGATTTATAGGGACACGGCTTGTTGAGAAACTTGCTTCGTTTAGAACTGAAATTGAAAAGTTTTACCTTCTCGTTCAAAGCAAATACCGCTCGCTTGCAGAGGAGAAAATCAGAGAAATTGAGGCGAGGATTCCAAATTCATCAGGAAAGTTTGAACTTGTAGAGGGAGATATAACTTTGCCAGACCTTGGTATCAAAGGGGCGGAGAGATTCAAGGAGGAAATCAACGAGTTTTTTCATCTCGCAGCTGTTTATGACCTTGCAGTAAGTTTTGATCTTGGTTTTAAAGTAAATGTCAACGGGACCGAAAATGTCATCAATTTTCTTCTTGAATGTAAAAATTTGGAGAAGTTTCACTATGTCAGCACCGCTTATGTCTCTGGCTGGTTGACAGGTGTTTTCAGCGAGGATGACTTTGACCAGGCACAGGAGTTTAAAAACTATTACGAGGAGACAAAGTTTTTAGCTGAAAAAGTTGTTCGCTTTAACAGACATTTAATCCCAACGGCAATTTACAGACCTGGAATAGTTGTTGGTGACTCAAAGACCGGGGAGACGGCAAAATTTGATGGACCATACTATGTTGTCCTTCTTATGCTCAAACTACCCAACGGTTCGCCTTTCCCAAAGGTTGGTTCAGGTGAAGCAGAGGTTAATGTAGTCCCGGTTGATTATGTCGTTGATTCAATCTGTTATATAAGCAGTCGCGATGATATAAGCTGGAAGGTATATCATTTAACCGATCCAAGACCGCACAAAGTTTTTGAGCTCGTTAAAATTTTTGAAGAGCGACTCGGTAAAAGATTTAATTATTTCCAGATCTCACCTCAAAAGTTAAAAAAGTTGATGTCCCCAAAAATCGTCCAGAAAATTGTCGGGATGCCTGTTCAATTGATTGATTACTTTGACCATCAAGTTCATTATGAATCCAAAAAAACACAATCCGTCCTTGCCGAAGGAGGAATCAGTTGTCCCGATTTTCTTGATTATGTTGATGTTTTTTTAAAGTTCATAATTGAGAACAGAAAGAAAATCGCAAGGCATGGCTTAGTTTGAGATAAAAGATGAGTTTTTTAAATTTTGACAAAAAATATTACTGGTGAGCTGTTTTTATGGGAGGTAGAAATATTGAGATAATTTCAAGATATCAACTTGGTTTATTTTCTGCTAATCGTAGAACGGCTTTTTTAGAAAGTTTAAAAATAAGGAAAGATAGATACAGACGTTATCTCGGCTCGCCACTCCGTTATGCTGGTGGGAAAAGTTGGGCGGTCGGCTACATCGTTGAACGCTTACCTGAAAATATCACACGCCTTATCTCCCCATTTTTCGGTGGTGGTTCGCTTGAGATCGCAGTAAATAAAGAACTTGGCATCCCAGTCATTGGGTTTGATATATTTGATATCCTCGTAAACTACTGGCAAATTCAAATAAAGTATCCTTTTGAGCTGTTTGAGGAGCTTAAAAAACTTAAACCCACGAAAGAGGTTTATGCCCAAGTAAAAGAAGAATTGAAAAAACACTGGAAAAAGCAAATAACCCTGCCACCGCTTAAACTTGCTACCTATTACTTTTTCAACCATAATCTTTCCTACGGTCCTGGGTTTTTGGGTTGGATGTCATCCGTTTATGCCGATGAAAAAGTGTATAAAAAGATGATTGAAAAGGTTAGGGACTTTAAAGTAAAAAATTTATGGGTTGAATGTGCTGATTTTAAGGATGTTTTGCCTGAATTTAAAAGTGATTTTCTTTACTGCGACCCACCATATTATCTGGGAGAAGATAGCACATTGTTTAGAGGACTTTATCCACAAAGAAATTTCCCGATACATCATAATAATTTCAATCACGAGCTTTTAAGAGACCTTTTGCACGATCATCGGGGCGGTTTTATCTTATCTTACAATGACAGCCCAACTATAAGAAACTGGTATAAGGAATTTGAAATCGTGGAAATTCCCGTCCATTACACAATGGGACAAGGCGAAACAAGGATAGGAAAAAATAGAAAAGAAAGGAATAGCAACCATGTTAAAAAAGGTGTTGAACTATTGATCATAAAGAGAG
>NZ_FAOO01000012.1 GCF_900070205.1 Candidatus Thermokryptus mobilis
CCATCCTGAGACGAGATCAAAACCCTCATTAAGTTTTTTTAAAAGATTAGGAATTTCACGTGGATCGTCTTGAAGGTCCGCATCCATAGTTATTATGACATCGCCTTTAGCGTGTTCAAATCCAACTGCAAGAGCAGCTGATTTACCATAATTTCTCCTGAAACTTATAAATTTGACATTTTTATCACCCTTTCTAATTTTTTTGATAACATCAAGGGAGCCATCATCAGAGCCATCGTCAACAAAAATGATTTCATAATTGTATTTGTTCTCCCTAACTACATTAATTATTTGCTGATATAGTTCTGGAAGCGATTCAACTTCGTTATACAAAGGTATGACAATTGAGATAAGCGGGGTGTTTCTTTTTGTCGTTTTCCTTCGTTCAGACATATTAAAGCTTATAGGCGTTAATTTTTCTACTTTTAAAGATAAGATGAAGGAAAATCTTTTCAAAATTTTAGTTGATATTGTTTTTTTATTTTTTTAAATTTTTGATGAAAACAAACAAAACTAATGGAGCACTTGCATGAAACCGATAAAAACAAAAGAAGGTTACTTCAAGCTTGTCGCCTCCTACAAAAAAGAATCAGGGGGATGGGCGTGGATAATTCACAGAATTTCTGGAATCGCCCTTACTGCTTATCTTTACCTCCACATCTACGCTCTATCAACTTTAACCAAAGGCAAAGAAGCCTTTGACGCCGAAATGGCTTTGTTTCAAAAACCATTATTCAAGTTTCTTGAGTGGATACTTTTTGCATTTGTTCTTGCACACACGCTCAACGGAATAAGAATTGTCCTCGTTGACTTTGGAAAAGGCGCATTTTATCATAAGAAAGCTTTCGCCTATTTGATGGTTATAGGAATAATCGCTTTTCTTGTGATGGGTTATTTCATCTTCAGCCACGAAATACATCAAGCATTTGCCAGCAAAATTATTCCACTTGGTTAAATTCAAGAACCTAAAACAAAACATGGGTTTTCAATATGTCATTTAAATACTACGGTTCAAGAAAAAGCGGTTCAATTGGGTGGTTGCTCCAAAGGATAACAGGTATATTTCTGATATTTGCAATGGTTGGACATTATATCCTTATGCATTATTCGCCAGAGACGGGACATTCATATGATCAGTCGGTTATGAGATTTTCAAACGCATATTGGAAGATGTTTTACCTGACATTTATAACCTTGGGCTTATGGCATGGTTTAAACGGGATATGGTCCATTTTAAGGGACTATAAAATGAAGCCCTGGGTTGCTATTACTCTTTATGGAATAATAGTTGTTTCTGGAATTGCTTTTTGGGTTTTAGGTGTAAGCACAGCATTAAGTTTTTAAGCACTTTAAAACAAAATTTCAAGAGGTGTAAAAAATGATCCATCAATATGATGCAGTAATTGTTGGCGCTGGGGGCGCTGGACTTAGAGCAGCACTTGAAATCCCCGAAGGTTATTCCTGTGCAGTCCTAACAAAGGTTTATCCAACAAGGTCTCACACCGGAACTGCCCAAGGTGGCGTATGTGCAGCACTTGGAAACGAAGAAGATGACTCCTGGGAATATCACTTCTTTGACACAGTTAAAGGTAGCGATTTCCTTGGAGACCAGGACGCAATTGAAATAATGTGTCAGGATGCCATCCGTGCTATAATTGAGCTTGAACATATGGGAATGCCTTTTTCAAGAAACGAAAAAGGACTTATCGCACAAAGACCTTTCGGCGGTCATACAAAACCTAAAGACCCAAATAATCCTTTCGGTGAAAGGGTTCCGGTAAAAAGGGCTTGTTTCTCGGCGGATAGAACAGGTCATGTTATGCTTCAGACACTTTATGAAAACTGTATTAAGCGTGGAGTTAAATTTTTCCCGGAATTTTTCGTCACCGATTTAATTGTTCAAGATAACATAGCCCGAGGCGTTGTAGCAATTGAAATCCCAACAGGTGAAATACATGTCTTTCACGCTAAAACTGTTATGTTTGCAACTGGCGGATATGGAAGGGTTTACAGGATAACTTCAAATGCTGTCGTTGGAACAGGCGATGGCTTCGCAATTTCCTATAGGAGAGGTATCCCGCTTGAAGATATGGAATTCGTTCAGTTTCATCCCACAGGTCTGTGGCGCCTTGGGATACTCGTCTCTGAAGCTGCAAGGGGTGAAGGTGGTGTGCTGAGGAATAAGCTTGGCGAAAGGTTTATGGAAAGATACGCCCCGACAATCAAAGACCTTGCGCCAAGGGATGTGATATCAAGAGCAATGTATACTGAAATAAGAGAAGGTCGTGGAATAGAGGGTCCAGATGGAACGCATTATCTTCTACTTGACTTAACTCACCTTGGTCCTGAGATTATAAACAAAAAACTCCCCGAGATAACTGGCTTTGCAAGAATTTATCTTGGCGTTGATCCAACCAAAGAACCAATCCCTGTTCAACCGACAACGCACTATGCAATGGGTGGAATACCAACAAATATTGATGCTGAAGTTGTGATTGACGATAAGGGAACAAAGGTTGAAGGATTTTATGCTGCTGGTGAGGTCGCTTGTGTTTCTGTGCATGGGGCTAACCGACTTGGCACAAACTCACTACTTGATATAATTGTCTTCGGTCGTCGTGGTGGAAAGAAAATGGCTGAATATATCAAAGAACACGACTTCCCAACGCTACCAAAAGACGCGGATGAATGGACGAGAAAAACAATTGAAAGAATACTTAACAGCAATGGAAAAGAGCGTGTCTCAAGGATAAGAAAAGAACTTCAAGAGGTGATGATGGATAAGGTTTCGGTTTTCAGGACCGGAGAGAGCATAAAAGAAGCGATAGACAAAATCAAGGAATTGAAAGAAAGATACAAGGAAGTTAAAATTGATGACAAGGGCAAAAGATTTAACACCGATCTTATTGAAGCCATTGAGCTTGAAAATTTGCTTGACACAGCGGAAGCGATTGCCTATAGTGCTTTGAACAGAACAGAAAGCCGAGGCGCACACTACCGCGAGGACTATCCCAAGCGTGATGACCAAAACTGGCTGAAACACACACTCATTTATAAAAATGAAAATAAAGAACCAATCATAAAATATAAACCCGTGGTCATAACAAAAATTCCACCAATGGAAAGAAAATATTAAAAAATCACAAGGGGATTAAAATGAAAGTCACATTCAGAATTTTCAGATTCAACCCCGAAACAGATAAAGAACCTTATTATAAGGACTATGAAGTTGAAGCCGACCCAAAGGATAGAGTCGTTGATGTTCTTCATTACATAAAAAATGAAATTGACGGAACTCTAACTTTTAGACGCTCTTGCCTTCACGGGATATGCGGTTCGGATGGCATGAGAATTAACGGGAAGAATATGCTCGCATGTTCAATACTTCTTCAGGACCTTGGATATTCAGATAAAAATAAAATGTATAAAAAGCCTATTGTAATTGAGCCACTCCCTGGAATGCCTATAATCAAAGACCTTGTCACTGACTTCACTGACTTTTGGAAAAAGTATGAAGCTGTTAAACCATATTTAATCACAAAAACACCTCCACCAGAAAGAGAACGTCTTCAAAGCCCAGAAGATGCTGAACTTTTAATGGAAGCTTCAAAATGCATCCTTTGTGCCTGCTGTACGACAAGTTGCCCATCAACTTGGTCAAATGATAATTACCTCGGACCAGCTGCACTACTTAAAGCTTACAGGTTCATATTTGACTCAAGAGATGATGCAGCGGATGAACGACTTGATATTATTGATTCACCAGATGGGATTTGGCGCTGTCATACGATTTTCCATTGCGTCCAAGCTTGCCCGAAAGAAATCAATATCACTTGGCATATTTCGCAATTGAAGAAAAAACTCGTTGAACGCGAAATTTAAAAACCAAAGGGCGGTCCTTAAACCGCCCTTTTTTATTCCTCCTTTAACAAGCGAAGATAATCAAAACTGTATATCCCTGTGTTATGTCCATCCCCCCAAGTTATTTGTATCGCATAATTTCCAACTAAATTTACCTCTTTTATATCATAAGCCGATACAGATAACTCAACATCCCTTCCGCTTTCTCTTTCTGCGGAACAAGTTGCACACGGGCACATTTTTCGCAAAAAACTTAAACTGAAAATGTCCTCGTGTCCATCATTCCAACTAAATCTAAGCTTATCCCCAACTCTTTCAATCTTTATCGGATATAACATTTGTTAAAAATTTTTTTGTTTTTAAATTTACCTTGTAAAGTTAAAAACGCCAGAACAAAAAATTCAACTTATCCGTATGGAAAAAGTAAGCGAAAATGTCACAAAAACTCTGATCCCTGGGATTGGGAATGTTTATTTCAACTTACAAAAATACTCAACGACTATATCTGAGGAACATCAATTCATCTACTACTTTGATGCAGAGGGGAAATTCATGGGTGGTTTCTTCAACGGCATAAGCTATAGAAGAGGACTTGATAACAGGATGATGAAAAAATTTTTTGATGAAGATAAATTTAAAGTCAAGATTTTCGTTGATGAAAATGAAAAAAGAAAAATCATAAACGATGTGATTGAAAGGGTTGAAAGGATAAAAAGATATGTCAGTGAAAACGATGAGGTCGTTAAACGACTTGAAGATATTTTACGCTGGGATTACGATGCGCTCCAAAAAGACGCAATCAAATTTCTTTCAATTTACAAACCAATAAGCATCCTCCCACCCGATCAATATCTCTCGCTCGTTCTCCAGCCAGCGGAAGGATGTTCCTGGAACAAGTGCACATTCTGCAGTTTCTACCAAGACAGAAGATTTAGGGTAAAATCACCCGATGAATTTAAAGAGCATATAAAAAAAGTAAAAGAATTTTTCGGTAGAGCCATCGGTTTGAGAAAATCAATTTTTCTTGGCGACGCAAATGCCTTGATAATACCACAAAAACGTTTGATTGAACTTTTAAAAATCATCCACGATGAATTCCCAATCTCAAAAAACATCTCAAACCTTGAATTTTCGTTTGATGGTATTTACTCTTTCCTTGACATCTTTGGTGCTGAAAGGAAAAATCTTCAGGAATATATTGAGCTGAAAAATTTCCATGTCAAAAGAATTTACATAGGGCTTGAAACTGGCGACTCTGAACTTTTCAAATATCTTAATAAACCTGGCTCACCGGATGAATGCGTTGATGTCGTTGAGACAATTAAAAAAGCTGGGATAAATGTTGGGATAATAGTCCTTGCCGGTGCCGGCGGTGACAAATTTTATGAAGCGCACATAAAGAATACTATTGAAACAATCCTAAAAATGCCATTTTCAAACGGAGATATAATTTACCTTTCACCTCTTGTCCTTGACGAAGCAGATGAATATGTCAAACTGATGAATGAACTTGGGGCGAGAACATTAAATAAGTTTGAAATAGCAGAGCAAATAAACCGCATCAAAGAAGGTCTTAAAAATTTAACACAACAAGGCGTCAAAGTTACAATTTACGATATCCAAGAGTTCCTCTACTAATAAATAGAACTCACTAAAAGATGGAATTTGAAAGGGTCAAAGGGAACATCGGCTTTTTTCTCGGTTTAGCTTTTTTCGTTTTAATTATCCTAATTCCGATACCACAAGTGTTTATTGAACATGCAAAACTAAAAATTCAAGTATCAGAAGTAAACGCTGATGTATTAAAACTTGCTTATAGCATGAAAGTCGTCCTCGCCCTACTTATTTTGATGGTAACTTGGTGGATTAGTGAAGCTGTTCCAATCCCTGTGACATCTCTTTTGCCAGGCGTTATACTTCCTTTGTTTCATACTTACGGTTTTCATGATGGGGGATTCATTGAATTAAACGGGAGAAATGTTTTTATGAACTATGCTAACCCGATAATTTTTCTATTTCTTGCTGGATTTTTGATAGCTGGGGCAATGCAAAAGTGGGGACTTGACAGAAGAATAGCACTTTGGATTTTGACACGAGGTGAAATTTCACAAAGCCCCGGGAAAATTCTCTTCGGCTTGATCGTTGCTTCAGCTTTTATCTCAATGTGGGTTTCAAACACAGCGACAACAGCTATGATGCTACCAATAGCGCTTGGGATTTTAAACAAACTAAATGTTGATCAAACATCAAAATTTGCCAAGGCAATTATGCTCGGTGTCGCTTTCGCATCATCAATCGGGGGTGTTGGGACAATAATTGGAACACCACCAAATGGGATAGCTGTATCAATCTTATCAAAGGAAAAAATTGTGCATATAAACTTTCTCAAATGGATGAGTTTTGGAATCCCGTTCGTGATATTTGCGCTACCAATACTTTGGCTCGTGCTCAAACTTACATTTAGGTTTAGTTTCAAGTTCAATGAAGAAATAAAAGAACTGCTCATCTCTGAAAAAAATAATCTTGGCAAACTTTCAAAAGCAGAAAAATTAACGCTTTCCGTCTTCATTCTTACAGCTTTACTTTGGATAACTAACCCCTTTTGGAACTTGATTCCTCTAATTGGAGAAAAACTTGAATGGTTTGATGAGTATCTGATAGCCGTTTTTGGCTGTATAATTTTATTCGCCCTGCCGATAAATTTTTCAGAAAGAAAATTTATCCTTGATTGGAAGGATTCAAAATATGTGGATTGGGGGACATTGCTTTTGTTTGGCGGAGGTATTGCTCTATCAGATGCCTTATTCAAAACGGGACTTGCAAGTGTCATAGCAAGTGAATTTATTAAAACTTTCGGCAAACCATCACCATTTTCCCTTGTACTCGTGATTGTGATTTTTATGGATCTTCTCACAGAGGTGACATCAAACACAGCTGTAACATCAATGATGGTTCCAGTTTTAATTTCAATTTGTTCGGGTCTTGGGATAGAGCCAACCGTTGTTGTCATTCCAGCAACGATTGCAGCATCAATGGCTTTTATGCTTCCCGTAGCAACACCACCAAACGCGCTGGTTTATGGTTCAAGATATGTGACATTAAAAGATATGATAAAAGCCGGCTTCATATTGGACATAGTTGCTTGGTTTTACATCACCATTTACTTCTATGTGTTAAATCTACTCGGCTTCAAAATCTAAACCTCTATTTTGACAAAACCTCTGGATTGACAATATTTGCTGGGATTTTCCCAGATAAAGCTTTCACTATATTTTCAGCAGCGACTATGGACATTTTCGTTCTCGCTTCAACAGTTGCGCTTCCTATGTGTGGCGTCAAAACTACATTTTCAAGCTCAATTAACTCTTTCGGAACGCTTGGCTCAAACTCAAAGACATCAAGCCCAGCCCCTGCTAACTTGCCTTTTTTAAGCGCCTTTATCAAAGCTTTCTCATAAACAACCTCACCGCGAGATGTGTTGATAAGATATGCCCCTTTTTTCATTAAATTTATCTCCCTTTCACCAATCAAATGCCTTGTCTTAGGCGTCAAAGGAACATGGATCGT
Organism: Candidatus Thermokryptus mobilis; assembly: GCF_900070205.1. Classification (NCBI taxonomy): domain Bacteria; kingdom Pseudomonadati; phylum Candidatus Kryptoniota; genus Candidatus Thermokryptus; species Candidatus Thermokryptus mobilis. The sequence goes on from NZ_FAOO01000012.1 coordinate 7,429, forward strand.
AACTATATCTGAATTTTTAAGTAATGTCTCAAGCCCAACTTTTTTTGCCCCAACTTCTTCTTCAAGTATTTCATTTTTATGCGTGTTAAAGTAAAGGACTTTCATCTTAAATCCCTTTGCTCTCAATCCAACAGCGGTTCCAATTCTACCAGCGCCAATTATCCCGAGCGTTTTCCCAGCAAGTTCAGTTCCAAGCAATAACATTGGAGCCCATCCCTTAAAACGCCCACGACGAACAAACTTATCCGCTTCAACAATTCTCCTTGTAACAGCTAAAATCAACGCCCAAGTCAAATCAGCAGTTGCATCTGTAAGAACCCCAGGTGTATTCGTCACGATAATTCCACGCTTCGTCGCCTCATCAACATCAATATTATTGAAACCGACAGCATAATTTGATATTACTTTACATCTGTCCATGTTTGAGATTACCTCTGCGTCAATTCTATCACTCAAAAGACAAAGAACAGCATCAACCCCACGAACCATCTTTACAAGTTCATTATGTGTTAAATTTCTATCCCTCGTATTCACAATCACATTTTTAAAGTTCTTCTTCAAAATATCAAGTCCTTGCTTTGGAATTTCACGGGTTACAAGTATTGTAAAGTCCTTTTTCATAGCCTTTCCCATCTTAATTTGTTAAGAAACCTTTTGAAAACGGGACTTAAATTCCTCAACGAAAGCATTTAAAGTCGGTTCATCAAAAAGACAGAACCTTATTTCTTCAACACTTGTATCAGGATTTTCTTCAAGAAAGTGAACGACTGTACCAATTAAAATTTTTGCGCATCTTTCCTTTGGGAAACCGAAAATACCAGCACTTATCGCCGGGAAAGAGATTGATTTCAATTTTCTTTCATCGGCGATTTTCAAACTTGAAACGACGGCGCTTTCAAGCTTTTCATCTTCCCCACTAGTGCCACCTCTCCAAATTGGTCCGACAGCGTGGATGACAAATTTTGCAGGCAACTTCCCAGCCCCCGTTATAGCTGCGCTTCCAGTTGGAACATAACCAATTTTGTTGCTTTCCTCTTGAATTTCATATCCACCTTTTCTAACTATCGCACCTGCTACGCCACCGCCATGATGTAAGTGCTCATTCGCTGCATTAACTATAGCGTCAACAACTTCCTCCGTTATATCACCGTGAACTATGCGGATTATTTTACCTTTAATGTTCGTTTCATATAAAACTTTGTTTGGCATTTTTCACCTCAACTTTATTTTTACCTTTGAGACAAAAGGATTATCCCTGATGAAAAATCTCCACTTTCTGTCAAGCCCACTTTTTATCCCGATCCTTTCGCTTCTCCCGATTTCAAACTTCTCTTCCATCAAAGGACGAGAGATGAAAATTTCATCCCCAAGCAACGAAACGCCATTGAACCTTTTATCAATTTTAAACGCTTGACAAAATTTTGCTGGACCATTTGTTAGATTATATATGTCTTCAACACCACGAAATTTCTTCATTAACTCAACCCCACAAATTGGCTCAACAGCCCTTATCAAAACAGCAGATGGAAATCCTTCTCTTTCAGTCACAACATTAAAACAATAGTGCATCCCATAAGTGAAATAGACATATGCGTGTCCGCCTTGAAGGTACATTATTTTGTTCCTTTGTGTTTGCCCTCCAAAAGCATGGCTTGCGGGGTCATCTTCTCCAATATACGCCTCCGTCTCAACAATTTTTCCTGCAAGAATTCTATCCCCGAGTTTCCTTACTATGATCTTGCCGAGAAGCTCTCTTGCTATTTTCAATGTCGGTTGTAAATAGAACCCAATATCAAGCTTCCTCTCAATAAAATCTCGTATCAACTTCATAATGCTCATTTAGAAATTTGCGACTGGAATTCACGAATGATTCTTTCTATCTCCTCTTCACTTATCCCAGAGCCGTAAATTTTTTTCTCACTTTCAACGGTTTTCTCCTTTGCCCACATCGGCGGATTACCCGCCTTCAACTTTATCCTTTCCTCAATCTCTTCAATTATGTTTTTCACATCCCTTTTAATTTCGGGGGAGCTGGAAAATCTTTTTGCATATGAGATTTGAATTCTGTTACCCTCAATATCGTGAAGTGGCAAAAGCTCATAGGCAAGACGTTTTATCTGAATTAAATGTTTCGCCGTCACATTTTCAGAAATAATAGAATGACCCAAAGTTCCTGGACCAAGGGTCATTGACGGATCAAGCCCCGTCGTAAATCCAACGGCTCCAAGTGCAGCTACCGTGTTAACGAGAACTCTAAAAGCTGGTTTTTCAAGAGCAAACTTTACAATTATATCTGGGTCACTTGAATGTATAACCATCGTATGTCCGAGCCCTCCAAATTCAAGAAGTTCAATACATCTGTGGCAACCCTCCCGCCAACCGTCAACAGTGTAAAAGGCAAGTATTGGTGAAAGTTTTTCAACTGAAAGAGGATATTGTCTCCCAACACCTTCAAGTTCAGCAATCAACACAGTTGTTTGTTCAGGAACCGAAAAACCTGCCTTTTGCGCAATATATGCAGCTGGCTTACCGACAATCTCAGGGTTTATTCCACCTTGTGGTGTCAGTATTATCTTTTCAAGCTTCGCCTTCTCATCTGGATCGCAAAAATAAGCCCCTTTTTTCCTAAACTCGTAAATAACTTGTTCCCTTATAGGCGAGTCACAAACAACAGCATTTTCAGCCGAACAGAGCGTTCCATAGTCAAATGTCTTACCAAAGACAATATCGGCAACCGCTTTCTTTATATTCGCGGTCCTCTCAATAAACGCGGGAACATTACCCGAACCAACCCCATAAGCTGGCTTTCCAATGCTGTAAACCATCTTAACCATCTGCGTGCTCCCAGTGGCAAGTATCAATGAAACTTCACGATGTTTTAGAAGTTCCATTGTCCCTTCAATTGCAACCTCAGTCATACACTGGAACAAATTTCTCGGTGCGCCAGCCCTTTCAGCTGCGCTTTGCATTATCTGAATCGCCTCATAAGTGCACTTAACAGCTCTCGGGTGAGGACTTACAACAAGTGCATTTCTTGTCTTCGCAGAAATCAGGGCTTTAAACATTGCTGTTGAAGTCGGATTTGTCGTCGGAATTAAAGCTGCTATAACACCCATCGGCTCAGCAATTTCAACGACCCTTTTCTCCTTATCGTAATTTATGACGCCAACTGTTTTTAAATCCTTTATGGATTCGTATGTAAACTTCGTTGCAAACTCATTTTTCAATTTCTTGTCCTCCCATTTACCAATCCCGGTTTCTTCAACAGCAAGCTTCGCAAGTCGTTCCGATGCCTCATATCCAGCTTCAAACATTGCACGAACTATTTTATCAACCTGTTCCTGAGAATAGCTTTTGTATTCAAGAAATGCCTCTTTCGCTTTTGAAACAAGTTCTCGCGCTTGTTGAATTGAAATTAAATCCTTATGCGCTAAATCAATCGGCATATCATTTCAGTTTTGTTTTCACTCCATTAAAATTGTCTTCGGATGCCAAAGCGACAAACCAGAACTTTCATCAAAAACCCTTTCAAGGATTTCCCCCTCGTACTCCTCTATAAAAATCTCGCAAGCGAAAACGACCGTTCCTATCATCAAATGCCCGCCGAAACATTTACCCTCTTCATCCGCAAGTGTTATATGACAATGAACAAACGGCTGACCATTAAGTAAGCTCACATTGCCAGTGCAATTTAAAATTTCCATTGGTTTGTTAAGTTCATGATTGTAATATTTTTTCTCAGTTTGATTGTAATATGCAACCACTGCTTTCTTAACGGCACCTATAGCTGTAACTTTGCCAATTTTTATACCCTCCTCCCTGCAAATTTTGGTGATTGAATCAAGTAAATCAGCCCCCTCCGGAAGACGACCGATGTAAGTTCTGCGAATTGAGTATTGTTTCCTTGACATTAAAAATTTCTCCATTTTTAGTTATCAAATAAGCCAGGTTGCTTTTCAGAGCGCGTTTTTATAAAACCGAAATGCCTGTATGCAAGCTCCGTTGCAACCCTACCACGAGGAGTTCTCTTGATAAACCCTTCCTGAATTAAATATGGCTCATAAACCTCCTCAATTGTGCCCTCCTCTTCACCAACAGCAACAGCTATAGTTCCTATACCAACTGGACCACCGTTGTATTTTTCTATTATCGTTAAAAGAATTCTCTTATCCATATCATCAAGTCCGTGCTCATCAACATCAAGTGCTTTAAGAGCATATTCAGCGACCTCCTTAGTTATCACGCCACCATATTCGGCAAGATTTTTATCAGCTTGAGCGAAATCCCTTGATCTTTTCAATAACCTGTTCGCTATCCTCGGTGTCCCCCTTGACCTTCGCGCTATTTCATAAGCGCCTTCTTCAGTTATCTGGATTTGCAAAATCTTTGCCGAACGCTTTATGATTTGACAAAGTTCATCGGGTGTATAATAATCAAGCCGAGCACTTATGCCAAACCTCGCCCTCAATGGAGCAGTTAAAAGCCCAGCCCTGGTAGTTGCACCCACAAGCGTAAACCTAGGCAAATTTAACTTAACACTTCTCGCATTAGGACCAGTATCTATCACTATATCAATTTTAAAATCCTCCATCGCAGAATAAAGATATTCCTCAACTACCGGACTAAGGCGATGAATCTCGTCAATAAAAAGAACTTCCCTATCACTTAAACTTGTCAAAATCCCAGCAAGGTCACCAGGTTTCTCAATGACAGGACCTGAGGTCACTTTTATTCCAACCCCAAGTTCATTTGCAATTATATAAGCAAGTGTTGTCTTACCAAGCCCCGGAGGACCAGTCAAAAGCACATGGTCAAGGGGTTCCTCCCTCATTTTAGCAGCCTGTATGAAAACCTTCAAATTATTGACAATTTTTTCCTGCCCGACAAAGTCGTCAAATTTTAAAGGTCTTAATTGCTGATCAACCTCAACATCAATCTCAAGCTTTTCAGGGTTTGTATAACCTGCTCTTGGCATAAAGATAAGCTTGCCTTGTTTTTGCTTAATTTAAAAACAATCGGAGAGAATATCAACTTTATCCCCCGCTAAAAAATAAAAGGGGCGGTTTTTAAACCGCCCCGTATAAACTACTTCACAAACATAAGCTTCTTACTTTCAACAAATTTACCAGCCCTCAATGTGTAAATGTATGTCCCACTTGCAAGGTCCTTGGCATCAAAAATAACTTTATATCTCCCCGCTTCAAGTTCTTCATCAACAAGTGTCGCAACTTCCTGCCCAAGGATAGTATAAATTTTTAAACTAACTTTCTGCCTCTCCGGAATTGAAAATTCAATCGTCGTGCTCGGGTTAAATGGATTCGGATAATTCTGCTTCAGCTCATAACCAACAGGAATTTCATCGCCAATCTTTTCAACCTTCAAAGGAATAACAGGAAGCGTCCCCTGATAAACCCATTTATCAACAGTCCAACCATAATATGATTGCGTGTAAAGATTTTTCTTCTCATCAAACTTCACATCATAAGGCGAAGTGTAGCCAGATGCATTTCCTGGCGTTGTCCCATCCGTTCTGGTGCTATAACCCCCGGTCATAATGTAATTCCATTTAGCAATATCAATAGTGTCAATCGGCTCGCCCGTCGTCCCGCTTACAACATAAATCCTTCCATAAGGATATCCCATTGATAAAGGCGAGGGTCTCCAAACAGCACAAGCTATAAATAAAAGATTATTCTCGTCTAAATACTCTAAACCGATCGGCGTTCCTTTCCACATAGAAGAACCACCTGTATCAGCTTCACCGAGTTGGAAATTAAACTTTGAGTCAACTTGATAACCGGTTTGAGGTGAGCCGACATATTTAACAACTTTCCTTTCTGTTGTGTCACTATAGGACACAAACAACCACGAACCATCGCTATTTACTTCTATACCTTTGTAAACCCCATCCGGAAGGTCAATTTTTAAAATTGGCGTCGCGGTATGCGTTATCCAAGCATTTGGATCACTTTTGATTGACGGAAAGATTTTAATGTCATCATCTCGGCCATAACTACTATCGTTAATTACATAAACTCTCCCTTGAGAATCAAGATCAAGCGCAAAGATTATATTATCTCCCGTTTCAAGCCGATAGGGGGTTGGCAAAATTGTGTCGCCTGTGAATTTGAAAACAAGAATGTTGTGCATATCATCATTTAAAGGAAAAAAAGAATTGTTATAATTGTGCGCATGACACCACCAAGTTTTATTTTTTATTCAAGCACAATTTAAATAAGCCCAATTTTAATGTCAAGAGAAAAGGTATGAAAAACCCATCCCCTATGAAAATTTGTGCCGAGGGCGGGACTCGAACCCGCACGGGTTTCCCCACACGCCCCTCAAACGTGCGCGTCTACCAATTCCGCCACCTCGGCAAAAGTCATTTTAAATATAGCAAATCAAGATTTTAAAATCAAGAATTAAAAAAGAAGGGAAGGGATTTCCCCTTCCCCTCAAAAAATTATCTATAAAACACCCTTAAACCGAACTGCAAATATCTTGGCGCATATGAACTATTTGGCTGTCCAAAATTAGCTAAAGGATTTCCACTGGCATCATACATACGATTAAAGTAACCCGCTGCGTTAAACCAATTGAAAACATTAAAGGCATCAAAAATTAAAGCAATTCTATAATAGCCAAATTCAAATACCTTACTCAACCTTATATCAACTATCTTATACCAATACCTGACTTTCCTCCAATCAAGCGTCCAAATACGCGTATCGCCTGGCCAATCATCTCCATAGAAATTATTATCATTCAAATCTCTGCCATCAATTACATTAAATGGTCTGGGCGAAGCCAAAGTTGCTATTCCACTGAATTGGAAACCAAATGGCAAATTAACAATCCAATTTAAAACAAAACGATGTCTTTCATCTGCACTGCTCCTTTGCATCCTATAGCTTGATGCAAAAGGATATGCCGGTGGGGTCACGCCATCAAAATCTGAATAAGCCCAAGATAAAGTGTATGACAATTGCAAAGTATAACTTTGCGTTCACCCCCACCACCCAAAACTTGACTTTTTACACATCCTTTATTATATTTTATTTAGATTAAATCTAAATTAATAAAACGATGCTAAAACTTTTCGCAATTTTGCAACTTATATCGCTGATATTACCACCGCCACAAGGAAAAAGCTATTATCTAATGGGAACATACTCATACATTGAGATGCCAAGCGCGGACCTTAACAAAAAAGCATACAAAATCCTGCACGACATTGAAACAAAACTTTCAGATTATATTGACTCGTCCGAGGTCTCAAGGATAAACGCAAATGCAGGAAAAAACTTCCTAAAGGTTTCAAGTATAACAATGGAAATGATAAAAAAAGCAATTGAAGTGTCAGAGAAAAGCTTTGGGTATTTTGACATAACAATCGGTGCCCTGACGATAAACGCTAAAAGGTTGAAAAAAATTGACGAATTTAGAGCAAAAGAACTTGTTAACTTCAAAGATATATTAATAAAAGGAGATAGTGTGATGCTTAAAAGAGAGAACATGGCGATTGACCCTGGAGGCATAGGCAAAGGATTCGCAATTGAAATGTGTTACAAGAAACTTAACTCAAAGAAAGGTTTCATCTCAATTGGCGGTGATATGAAAATATGGGGACATAAAAGAACGATAGCTGTGAGAGACCCAAGAAATGGCACATCATTGGTTCAAATGGTTAATTCAAAAGATGTTAGCATCTCCACATCGGGAAATTATTTGAGAAAGCACATTGAGACGCCAGAAGATGATGTGCTTCAAGTGACCGTTGCACATGAAGATGGAGGATTTGCTGATGCTTATTCAACCGCAATCTTTGCGATGCCAGAAAAAATGAGAAGAAAATTTATTGAAGATAACCCGGATGTTGGAGTCTTAATCGTCTACAAAGATGGCTCAATCTTTATTAACAAAAGGTTTATGGAATTTTTTGAAATCTTGCTCTTCAAAACAAATTCGGAAAAACAAAGGAGGAAAAATTAACCATGATTAAGAAATTAATGTTGATCGCATTAACACCACTTCTATTACTCTCACAAACGCAAGAGGAAAAGATAAAGCAACTTGAGGAAAAAATTAAAAAACTTGAAATGCAGATATCACAATTTCAAATTCAATCCGAAGAAACACAAAGATTGCGCCAAGAAATTGAAGCAATTAAAGAAGAAATCAGACAATTGCGCCTTGAGGTGGCAATGCCAGAGATAGAATTGAAATCATACTTCGGACTTGGTCCAGCAGCTTCAAAAATTTATTACACTCCCAGAGGTCTTTCAATAGCTGGTTACGGTGAAATTACATATGAGAATTTCCTTGATAATTCAAAAACTGACAGAGGGGATGTCCTGCGCTTTATCCCCTATATCGGTTATAAGTTCTCGGATAAAATCCTTGTTAATTCAGAACTTGAAATTGAACACGCTGGAATTGGTAATGTCGCAAGTAGGAAACCAGAAGTTTATGTTGAATTTTTGTATGTTGATTTCATTTTGAGTTCAAAATTTAACCTCAGAACAGGTTTATTTCTCGTCCCTTCAAGTAGAATGAACGAATATCACGAACCGCCGGTTTTCTTCGGGACATTGAGACCTGATGTTGAAAGATTCATAATTCCAACCGTTTGGAGAGAAATTGGAATTATGGCTTATGGAGATATACTTAACGGGCTGTCTTACAAGCTTGGAATTATGAACGGATTGAGAACTGATTTGATCACAACTTGGATCTCTGATGGAAGACAAAGAGGTGCTACTGTTAACTTTGATAAATTTGCGGGTGTGTTGAGATTTGATTTATCAGGTATAAAGAATCTTAACATAGGCACTTCTTTCTATTATGGTGGAGGAAGCGATAAAGCTGGAGCTGAACAAAAAGGAAATGAAAGCGCACTGTTTAGATTGTGGCTACTTGAGGCTCAATATCAGATTGGAAATGCATCGGTCAAAGGTCTTTATGCACTTGGTAGCGCTTCTGGAAATTCATCTTACACCTCAAAAACACGCTCCAAACTCGTTTACGGTTTTTATGTTGAAGCGGGTTATAATATCATTCCATTGCTTTACCCTGAATCAATCGTCTCCCTTTCCCCATTTATCAGATATGAAAGATACGATTTAAATCGTGATGTCTTCACAGGTAATGCCGATCCATCTAAAAACAGAAGTGTTCTAACGCTTGGAATTGACTTCAAACCCCATCCTCAAGTTGTTTTGAAAATGGACTATCAAATTCGCAACACGATGTCAAATTTACAAGTCGGGAAAGGAACAGGATTAGATGAGTGGAAAATTGATCAGTTCAACTTGGGGCTCGGCTTCATATTTTAATGTAAGCCATTTTGAGGTTAAACCCGCCTGGGATTCCCCAGGCGGTTTTTAAAACAAAAAATTAAACACTATGTCAACCCTTTTATTAACTTTTCTACTTTTTCAAATCGGGAAACCAGAAAAGATTTTAAATGAAATTTACCCCAACTCCAAAATTGAGATAAAAAATATCGTCCTTTCTGAAACGCAAAAAAATAAGGTTAAAGAACTCTCCGGGGTTGAAATTGAAGGCAAGCTCGTAACATTTTACCTTGTCAAATTTAACGATCAAGTCAAATTTTACGGTTTCGTAGATGTGCATATCGTTAGGACTCTACCAGAGGTTGTGCTTTATGTTTTAAATGATAGAGGTGAAATTGAATTAATTCAAATTCTCTCTTTTAAAGAACCGCCCGAATACAAAGCAGATGATAACTGGTTGAAATATCTGAAAGGCAAAACACTTGGTAAAAATCTTTTGCGTTTGCGCCGAGATGTCCCAAACATGACCGGTGCAACACTTACAGCAAAAGCGATAACCGACAATGCAAGAAAAGTCATCGCACTTTGGAAAGTGATTTTTGGTGAAGTGAGATGAGATTCTTTTGGACTGGAAACTTAAAAAATCCAAAGCCAATTGGTTTTGCTTTGGCTTTTTTCATCCTTTTCCTTATTCTATTCTGGATTGGAAATTTTGTTAACTTTTGGTTCAAGTTTGAATTTTCAGTTGAAAAGATCGGCAATTATCTTTTCGGTGAGCCAGATTTCCCATTGAAAATTTCACCAGCGCAAGTTCTGGAAGAAGCGCACATAAACTTATTCGTCATCGGAATTTTATTTTTATGTCTTTCAGCTTTGTTAATTTACTCACAACTAAAAGATAGAGCAAAAATATATCTTATCGCTTCCACCAGCGTCTCTGGAATTATTTACATTTTTATTGATCTTTTAATTTTATCCCTTGGGCGGGAATTTTCATGGCTGAAAATTTTCGCGTTTTCGCTTTTCCAATTAGTAATATTAATTGCCTTAATAATCATTATAACCTTTCCAAAACTTGACAACAGAAATGGGAAAAAATTTATCGCCTATATCGTCTTCATCTTCGCAATCTTAAATTTAATCTTCGTTGTGATAAACCTTTTCGTCTATTCAGAGAAGATCGGTCTTTCAATTTCACAAACAGGTGATTATTATTTGGGTAATCCTCAAAAACTCATAAAGCAAAAATCAATTCAAGGCGCAATTTCAATCTCACAGCTTCATTTCCTGCCGATGGCGATTTACATTTTAACATTAGCCCATTTCATTTATCTTGTTAACGAAAAATTTAACCTCAGCCTCACACTTCTTCTTTTTTCAATGTCTTTAATTGACAACATATCGGGAATTTTAATTTTATACTTCGGTAAGGTCTTTGCGGTTGTCAAATTTATTTCCTTTCTCTCCTTGGAATTCCTTCTCTTTGTGTCATCATTATTAATCATTTTAAAGATGATAAGTTCAAAGTTCAACTTCCCCAATCGCGGGCGTATCTGAAATCAATATTTATTGTTCTATATGAAATTTTCGCAATGATCGGCGGACGCCTTTTGAACTGATTTCGCTGAACCATAAGTTTCACCTTTTCAATTAACACCCTTTCAAATCCAAGTTCAATTAATTCTTCATCCGCTTTTCTTTCATCAACCATGAAGTAAAGCAGTTTATCAACCTCTTTATAAGAAATACCAAGCTCGTCCTCATCCGTTTGTCCAACCCAAAGGTCGGCGGTTGGTTTTTTCTCTATTATTTTTCTTGGAACCCCAAGCTCTTCAGCAAGTTGCCAAACCTGCGTTTTATACAAATCACCGAGAGGATTTATAGCACTTGCCATATCGCCATAGAGAGTACCGTAACCAAGAAGAAGTTCAGTTTTGTTGCTTGTCCCAATCACGAGAGCTTTCTCACGAGCTGAAAGGTCATATAAAATTATCATTCTCATCCTCGCCATGACATTCCCGCGTCTGATGTTGTTCATATCTGGAAACCTTTCAAAATATGGCTCACACATTGGAGTTATATCAATTAATTCGCTCCTTATCCCAAGATTTGAAATGACAAGTTGTGCATCTTCAATGCTATCTCGCGAACTCGTCTTGTAAGGCATCATCACACCAAGGACATTTTCCTTACCGAGGGCTTCGGTTGCAAGATAAGCTGAAACAGCCGAATCAACCCCACCAGAAACACCTATCACTGCTCTGTTAAGACCAAACCGTGTTGTTTCCTTTCTTATGAAATCAACGAGAATCTTGCGCACAAACTTTGTGTTAAGCTTTAAGTCTTTAGACCTTTCAAGTATTTCCATAGTTTGAACCAATGATTAATTTTCAATTTTCGTTACCTTATTTCCTCTTTTTTGATAACTTCTTCCGCACCTTTTGCAGACCGCTTTACTTTTTTTGAAGTTTATTTTTTCTCCACATTCACAAACCCAACCTGTCAACTTTGCTGGGATGCCGGTGACGATTGCATAGTCTGGGACATCCCTTGTAACAACAGCACCTGCTCCAACCATTGCCCAACGCCCTATCGTTATACCGCAAAGTATCGTCGCATTTGCCCCAATTGTAGCACCTTCACGAACAAGCGTCGGAATCCATTTGCCACCTTTGGGATATTTCGCCCTTGGGTTGATGTCGTTTGTAAACACAGCCGAGGGACCTACAAAAACATAATCCTCAAGCGTCACAAGATCGTAAACAGAGACATTATTTTGAATTTTTACCCCATTCCCTATCACAGCCCTTGACCCAATGAAACAGTTTTGTCCTATGACACAATTTCTCCCAATCTTTGCCCCACTCATAATATGCGTGAAATGCCAAATCTTTGTCCCTTCACCAATTTCACAAGGTTGATCAATCACAGCTGTTTCATGAGCAAAGTAATTTGATCCCATTTTCAATTTAACACCGTTATTTCTTAATGATTCACTCGCAAGTTCAAGAACTTTCAATACATTTATTGACTCTAACCCATCCGTCAACGGTTTTTTTCTTAAATTAACACATTCAACGAAATGAAGACAAGCATTCCTCAGAGGTTCATCTTTAGGTATATCAATGACTTCTACATCGGCTTTTTTAGCAACTGGGAGAGAATTAATCCATTCAACTTTGTGTGGATAAAGCACAAGTTTATTTTCCCTTTCTGTATCATCAAAGACAGCCATCTTCTTCGTCCCTATGACAACGAGTTTTTGCTCCTTGTATGGATGAATCCAACTGACAAAGATATGAGCCCTGATTCCATTTTTAAATTCAAGATGCGTAACAGTTACATCACACGGTATCTTTGAAATATCATTTAAACCGCTTGAATTTGCTTGAGTATCTTCTGTAAAGAAATAACTTCCGCCAAAAGAGGAAACTTTTTCCGGCACTTCACCCGCAATTGAAAGTATCAGGGAGACATCGTGCGGGGCGAAACTCCAAAGCGTGTTTTCCTCACGCCTAAACTTTCCAAAATTTAACCTGTTTGAATAAATATATTTTATTTCGCCAAGTTCTCCATTTTTTATTAGGTCTTTAAGCTTCTGCACAGCGGGATGATACTGAAGGACATGGTCAACCATTAAAATTAAATTTTTCCCCTCGGCTATTTTCACAAGTTCAACCGCTTCATCAACTTTCAGCACCAATGGCTTCTCCACAAAAACATCCTTGCCCGATAATAAAAATTTCTTTGCAAGTTCATAGTGCGTTTCAGACGGCGTTGCAACTGCAACAGCTTTTATCTCGTCATCTTTAAGAATTTCCTCAATTGAATTCGTATAAATTGCACTATACCTCTCTTTAAGTTCATCAAAATTTGTCTCATTTATATCGCAAACTACTTTTAAAACGCCAATCTCATAAAAATTTCTGACAAGATTTTTCCCCCAGCTTCCCGAACCAACAACAGCGATGAACTTTTTCATACCATTTTCAATCATTTTTTATAAACAAGGAATTCATCACTCGTTCAACTATTCCAAGCTCAAAACCTAAGAGTGAAGGAACGGTATAAAACTTTACCTCATACTTTTTCAGTTTCAACTTTTCTCCAGCATATGCAATCGCTTGACTTAAACCACCGAATTCATCTACGAGCTTTAACTTGAGCGCTTGAGCTCCAGTGTAAACTTTCCCTTGAGCCAAATCTTCAACTTCATCAAGCGTCATATTTCTATTCTCCGCAACCTTTTGCTTAAATGAAATGTATGTATATTCAAGCATCTCTTCAACCTTTTTCTTCTCAATATCTGTCAGATGTCTTATGGGAGAAAACATATCTGAATGTTCCCCTTCTTTATATTGTTCAATCTTGATTTTGAGATTATCGTAAAGTTTTGAAATGACCGGTTTGGCAAAGACGACACCGATACTTCCAGTTAGTGTAGCTGGGCTTGCAAAAATTTTCTCCGAACCGCACGAGACATAATATCCACCGCTTGCTGCAATGTTACCAAAGGAAACCACAACCGGCTTCTTCTTCCTTGCTTCTTTAAGCGCAGTATAAATTTCATTTGAAGCAAGCGCAGAACCACCCGGACTGTTAACTCTTAAAATTATCGCCTTAACGCTCTTATCCTTTACAGCCTGATGGATTTGCTTGACGATTGTTTCAGAACCAGTTATTCGCTCACTCAGAAAAGGAAACGGAATCGGCGGTTGACTTTCACCTGTTAGAATTGAACCATGGACACCTATAACAGCTATCTTCGGAACCTCACCCCAGGATGTTTCCCAATCCCTTCTCGCTCCGACTTTTACAAGATTCACTTTTTCATCATCGCGTTTATTAGCAAGTTTATTCACCATTTTTTTCGCCTCATTGTAAAAACCTATCTCATCAACTATACCGAGCTCCTTTGCCCGCGATGGTGTCACAATGCTTGAAATTTCGCTGATCAAATCATCAGTGAATTCAATTCCCCTTGCCTTTGAAATCTGTTCCATCATCTGCCTATGAATATCCTCAGCAAGGGATTTGATAAGTTGCGCTTGCTCAGTCGTAGCTGAATCGGTGTAATAAGAGTGAAATGTTGACTTAAATTTTCCAGCAGTCATCGCATCCCACTCTATGCCGAACTTCTCAAAGAAACTTTTAAGCCGTTCAACATTTATAATCGCCCCATACCCGACTATCATACACTCAGGAGCGATGACGATTTTATCTACAACGCTTGCGAGGTAAAGTTCATTTACGCTTGCACTTTCACCACCGAGATAAGCAACAACTGGTTTCCCTGCTCTCTTGACTTTTTTAACCGCATCAACTATTTCCTGTGTAATCGCTTCAAGCTCATAGATTTTTATCTCCCCAGAAAAGGGATAAATTTTTAAAATCAACCCATTTATGTCTTTATCCTTTGCTGATCGTTCAATTTCAGAAACTATATCATGAACACTTCGCCTTGGCTTTGAAAAAATTGACGGCTGTTCTTTGTAATCGGGAATCACACCTTTTATTTCCACCTCAGCGATTCTCTTAACAGGATAAAATGAAGTTGGAAGAAACTCACTTGAATAAAAAGTTGAAATGGTAAATTTGGAGTTTATTTTGTTGCCGTTTGAGAAAAATTTAACTCCAGCGTTTTGAAAATTAATCGTAACCCCGAAAAGCAAAACTTTTTCCCTTTTGAAAATTTTTGAGTTATCAAACAATGCACTGATCTTCAAGCCATCAATAATTTTAAATTCAGCACCATACTTGTAATTTGAGTTTTTTAATTTACCTTTGTCATTTATATAAACATCCGCAGACAAGGTCAATCTATCATCACCTATCGGTCTAAGTCCTGCCCCAAATATGTATTTTCTTTCAAAAGGCGTTGCTCTGAAATATCTTCCTGTCAAGTTTTGAAGAACAAACGAAAATGCAACGAACTCAAATGGTCTTGAAAGAAATCCGATGTTAAATGATGTTTTAAAGGGTTCATCATTTACTTTAATGTAATCAATCCCAAATCCACCAGTGAAATTCCTTTTGCCAAAGCCGAGTGAAAAAGATAGAAGCGTCATTGAAGAATCGCCAAATTTTTCCGACTTTAAGCCCAACCCCGCTCTGTTATTTTGAAAAAGAAATCCCAAGTCAAAATTTTTTGATAACGGCTTGTTAAAAGTTGAAACATAAAAATTGAAGTTTGTATGATGTTTAATACCTGTGATCGCTGGATTAAACCTTATGCCATCGGCGCCCTCAGTTGTTGCGCTAAACAAATATCTTTCAATTATTGGAGGGTGAAGGGTCTGCGAGTGTAGGTTTAAAAACGCAAGAACTGAAATCAAAAAGGGGAAAATTTTAATTTTCATAAACACAAATCTTCTTTATTTGACTTGGCAGTGTAAATATAACACTTTGATAAAATTTTTAAAAGAGGTAAATTTTCAAAAAAACTTCTGGAAGTTTATGGAGGATAGAAAGTTAAAATACGGAGAAGAGGCAATCTTAAATGCACAACTTGAAACCTGGGAAAATCCATATCCCGACAGGGACTACAAAATTGAAATAACATTTCCTGAGTTCACTTGCCTTTGCCCAAGGTCAGGGTATCCTGACTTCGCAACGATAAGGATAACCTATATCCCCGATAAATATATCGTGGAGCTTCGCTCCCTTAAGCTTTACCTTAACAAATACAGAAGCGAGTATATATCTCACGAAGCAGCTACGAATAAAATTTACGATGACCTTGAGAAACTTCTAAAACCGAGATTTCTTGAAGTTGTTGGGGATTGGAATCCGAGAGGCAATGTTAAGACGATAATCACCGTCTCATCAAAGGATAAAGAAACGGTAAAGTAATCAAACTGCTGTTAAGACAATTTTCCCATGTTTAACTCCTTTTATACTTAGGGCGAGGTCTGCTATTTTTTTCAGTTCGCTTGCTCGCCCTTTCATGACAACAACTTCAAGGCAATGGTCTCTGTCAATGTGAATATGCGTTGTTGAAATTATTTTATCAAAATGCTCGTGTTGAATATCGGTTAATTTCTCCTCAAGTTCTCTTTTGTTGTGGTCGTAAACGAACGAGAAAATCCCAAAACAAACCTTATCTTTTTCAATTGCTTCTTCAACAAACTTTTCCCTGATCATATCCCTTATTGCTTCCGACCTATTGGTATAACCTCTTTGTTGTATCAAACGGTCAAATTTTTCAAGAAGTTCATTTTCCATTGATACGCCGAACCTAACGACATACTCCTTTTTCTTCATCTCGTCTTAAGCCCCTTTTTTATAACTTCCAGCATTTGTTCGTGTATCAAGCCATTGCTTGCGACGATCCCTTTCGTATAAATGTTGAAATCATTCCCATAAAAATCGGTGATTTTCCCACCCGCTTCCTCAACTATGATTTTACCTGCAGCTGTATCCCAGGGGTTCAAATCAACTTCCCAAAAACCATCAAGCCGGCCGCAAGCCACATAAACAAGGTCAAGCGCTGCTGAGCCAAGACGCCTTATCGCTTGCGCCTCCATCAAGAAATTAACAAAATGTTCTATACAATTGTCTGGATTTTCTTTGACATTGTATGGGAAACCAGTTGCAAGCATACTTTTTATCAATTTGTTCGTCTTAGAAACCGAAATTCTTTTCCCATTTAAAAAAGCACCTTTCCCCTTCTCAGCATAAAATAGCTCATCAAGGTTCGGGTCATAAACAACACCTAATATCACCTCACCTTTAAACTCAAGCGCAATTGAGACACAAAACACCGGAAATGAATGTGTGTAATTCGTAGTCCCATCAAGCGGGTCAATAATCCACCTGAAATCCGAACCCGGATTTGTCTCCCCGCTTTCTTCAGCAAGAATGCTATGATTTGGGAATCTACTTTTCAAAAAATCAATTATTTTCCTTTCAGACCCCTTGTCAATTTCAGTGACAAGATTTATCTCTTCTTTTTTCTTCTCAATGTTTTTAACTTTTCCGAGATTTAATTTCAAAAATCTCCCCGCTTCTTTCGCTGATTCAATCGCAACCGACAAATAGTCCATTTCTTTTAACTTTTTGTTTTCAAAATTCAATTCTTTTACTTTCCTCTGCCCCCGCTATAACTATCACACACTCGCCTTTCTTTTTCTTCCCCACAAAATAATTCACTACCTCAATGACATTCCCTCTTACTATTTCCTCATCAGGCATCGTCAAGTTAAAAGCAACGCATATTTTTCTATCAACGCCCAGAACCGCACCTATATCCTCAAGCACTGGGATTATCCTATAAGGCGTTTCAAATATTACAACGGTTCTCTGCTCTCCTTTTAATCTTCTCAGTTCTTCCCTTCTCCTTTGTCTTTTTTGTGAAAGCCAGCCATAATAAACAAACTTTTCAATGTTAAATCCAGATACGATAAGAGCAAGAAGCAAGGCCGAAGCCCCGGGAACAGGGACAATTTTTATACCTTCCTTTATCGCTTGTTTTACAAGCAATGACCCGGGGTCGGAAAAAACCGGAGTCCCTGCGTCAGAGATCAATGCGACATTCTTCCCCGATTTTAAGTCGTTTATAATTTTTTCAACTTTCAAACTTTCATTGTGCTCATTTAAAGTGTCAATTTCCTTTGGCTCTATCTGATAAGTTGATAAAATTTTTCTCCCTTCTTTAAGTTCCTCGCAAACTATCAAGTCGGCTTCCTTCAAAACTTTAAGGGCTCTAAAAGTTATATCATCGGGATTTCCAATAGGTGTGGCAACAAGATAAAGAGTCCCAATCTTAGGTGCTTCCATCACTTGTGGAAAATTTTGTTTTTAGCATAATTTATCAAAACCGTGAATTCAGATAATGAATTTATCAAATTTAACTTGAGCTTTTCAAATTTCGCCTCCCCTATTTTTCTCTTCAAAGAAGCGGTGGAATCAATTGTATAAACTGCAAACCTATGATAAACCCCGTTAACTTTTCTCCCGTTTGTCAAAACGTAAACACCTTCATATCCACATTCAAACGCTATGCGAACTATATTTTCATCATATCTACTGAAAGGTGGGGCAAATGACTTCACCACCGTGCCGAGATTTTTTTCAATTTCATACTTTGACGAACCAACTTCAAACTTTACATCTTCATCATCAAGAAGCGTCAAAGCGCGATGATTCGCCGAATGGGAACCAATCTCCCAGCCATTGTCAAATAAAATTTTGATCTGATCCCAATTCAAATGCTTAAACTTTATACCAAAGCCAAAATCCCAATCGTTTGATTTCCCAACAAAGTTTGAAATAACGAAAACCGTTGCCCTAAAGCCATATCTTTTCAAAATCGGAAACGCATAGTGAAAAACATCCTCATATCCATCATCAAACGTGATGCATACAAATTTTTCATCCGTCGCATTTAAACCCCTCGCCTCGGAAACAGTTATCCCTTTATAACCCTGCTTGCTTAAAAACTTTATCTGCCTTTCAAACTGACCAGGCGAAACCCTCGTTATCCCAAATTCAAATTTTGTATCAACTTTGTGATATGTTAAAATTGGAATTTTCATATCCCGGTATGACCGAAACCACCAGAAGCTCTTTTTGTTGTGTTAAGTTCTTTAACCTCATCCCATTCAATTTGCACATATTTAGATATAACCATTTGAGCGATCCTGTCACCTCGCTTAACAACAAAGTCATCTTTCCCGAGATTTATTAGGATCAACTTAATTTCACCGCGATAATCTGAATCAATTGTGCCTGGTGAGTTTAGCAAAGTTATCCCGTAATTTAAAGCAAGCCCGCTTCTTGGTCTTATTTGCGCTTCATACCCTGGTGGAAGTTCTATAGCGATTCCCGTTGGGATTAGTTTTATCTCACCTGGCTTTAAAATAACATCTTCCGTTACATCAGCGAAAAGGTCCATACCGGCTGAACCCTCAGTTGCATAAAATGGCAATGGGATATCAGAGTTATCTCTGAGTCGGGTTATTTTGACGGTGATTTTTTCCATTTTGAATAGAAAAATTTTAAAGCGGGGGCGACTGTATGTCGCCCCTAAAAAATCACTTAAATAAAGCGGAGAATAATTGTTCGTGGAATTTAGCAAGCACAACTCCAAAGACAAGGGAAACAATTGACATCAACTTTATAAGTATATTCATTGAAGGTCCACTTGTATCTTTGAACGGGTCACCAACGGTATCACCGACCACAGCTGCTTTATGCGCATCCGAACCTTTTCCGCCAAAGTTTCCAGCCTCAATGTATTTCTTTGCATTATCCCAAGCCCCACCACCATTTGCCATAAACAAAGCGATCATCACACCCGAGGCAATTGCTCCAGCTAAAAGTCCTCCAAGTGCTTCAGGACCAAGGACAACCCCAACAAGAATAGGAACAACTATAGCAAGAATCCCTGGCAAAAGCATCTCCTTCAATGCGCCAGCGGTTGCTATATCAACACATTTTGCTGTGTCTGGTTCAGCTTTGCCTTCAAGAAGCCCTGGTATCTCCCTGAATTGTCTCCTTACTTCTTCAACTATCTTAAACGCACTTTTCCCAACAGCTTCCATTGTTAAAGCCGCAAATAAAAATGGCATTCCAGCACCAATTAAAAGTCCAATAACTGTGTTAGCATGCATCAAATCAATTTTGTTAAGTCTAATCGTTTGTGAATATGCTGTAAAAAGTGCAAGTGCTGTCAATGCAGCAGAACCAATAGCAAAACCCTTCCCAATTGCAGCGGTCGTGTTTCCAAGCGCATCAAGTTTATCGGTTATTTTTCTTACTTCAGGTCCAAGGTGAGACATTTCAGCTATACCACCCGCATTATCTGCAATCGGTCCATACGCATCAACCGACATCGTAATTCCTATCGTCGCAAGCATACCAACAGCCGAAATAGCTATACCATAAATACCACCAGTTATGTAAGAAATGAAAATCGCAATAGCTATAGCAAGCACTGGATATGTCGTGCTTTTAAAACCAACCGCTATACCAGTGATTATATTTGTCGCTGCACCAGTCGTAGCAGATTGAGCAATTGATTTAATCGGTGAGCCCGATGTATAATACTCACTTAAAAGCCCAATGGCTATCCCTGCAAACACCCCGGAGACAATTGGCCAGAAATATTTCAAATCACCAACAAGATTTTTCACGACAAAATATGAAATAACGATAAGCAAACCTTCAGCTACAAATGTTGAATAACGCAGAGCTTTTTGAGGATCAATGTTCTGAAAAACTCTTATTGAAAGTGTTGCAAGAAAAGAAGCTATTGTCCCAAACATTACAATGGCAAGGGGAAGTATCATAAAATTTTCTTTATTTGAAGGCATTGTTGTCCCAACTGCGATAGTTGCTATAACAGAACCGACATAAGATTCAAAAAGGTCAGCTCCCATTCCAGCAACATCACCGACATTATCTCCGACATTATCAGCTATAACTGCTGGATTTCTCGGGTCATCCTCAGGTATGCCAGCTTCAACTTTTCCGACGAGGTCAGCCCCAACATCAGCACTTTTTGTGTAAATTCCACCTCCAACCCTTGCAAATAAAGCGATTGAACTTGCACCCATCCCAAAACCAGTTATCACCGTTGGGTCATTTTTGAAAAGCAGATAAAAAATTCCAAGACCGATTAACCCTACACTTGCAACCGTCATTCCCATAACTGCTCCACCAGTAAAGGAAACGACAAGAGCCTTATTTTGACCCTGCATAGCTGCTTGTGCTGTCCTTACATTTGCACGGGTTGCAGAGGTCATACCAATAAATCCAGCAACCATTGAGGACAACGCTCCGCTTACAAACGCGATCGCAGTTTCAATTCTTATCACAGCCCACAAAATAACGAACATAACGACAATAAAAAATACCAAAGTTGAATATTCCCTTTTGAGGAATGCAGATGCCCCTCTTTGAATAAGACGAGCGATCATTTGCATTCGCTCATTACCCGCTGGTTGTTTCAGAACATAAGAAAACAAATAGAGCGCGTATAAAATACCAAGAACACCAACAATCGGAACCCAAATTTCAAGCGACATCAATTAAAACCTCCGCTTTGTTTTTGATTTGCGAATTAAATTGAAATTTAAAATAAATTTAAAAATCGGTTTTTAAATTTTCAAGATATGCCAATTGAAGGGCAACTTTAAGGAAGGCAAAAAGAAAAAGGGAGAGGATTGTTAATCCCCTCCCAAAATCTTATTACTTTACTAAAATCATCTTTTTCACATCAACGAACTTGCCCGCCTCAAGACGGTAGAAGTAAATACCACTTGGCAAACCGCTTGCATCAAATCTGACATTATACCGACCAGGTTCTTGCTCACCATTGACCAAAGTGGCAACTTCCTGACCAAGCAAATTATAAATGACTAATTTAACTTTTGCCCTAACAGGTAAATCGTATGATATTGTAGTTGCCGGGTTAAACGGATTCGGATAATTTTGATACAAAGCAAATGTTGAAGGAATCCCAACAGTCTCATCACGAGTAACATTTGTAATAATGGCGGAACTAACAAATGCTCCAGTTGCTGGATTGAAGAAAAGAACTAATTCCTTTTTAATGAGCTTGTCCTGTTCAAACTTCTCACCGCTATAATCAGCACCCCAATAAATCTGACTCGTGTCTATCCCAAATTCCGAAAACGGCACTTGACCGAGATAAAAAGTCAAGCTGGTCAAATAATCAACCGAATCGCTTCTAAATGCACTCCCACCATTTGCTTCAGCTCGTAATAAAATTTCAGGGCTATCAAGATATGAACCAATATCAGTCAATGCCCTATTGATTTCAAAAGGCAAAATCCAAACTGAATCTACTGTTGTTGAACCAAAGAAATAATGAACTGAAAATTTACCCTTCGTTGGACTCTCATATCCGTAACTTAAAAATGTTCCCTTACCATCAATCAATGTATCACCTAAAAAACTATAATCAACGAGAAATACATACATCAATTTAGAGTCGCTTGCATAACTGCGTGCCAATGAATCAACCACTCCAAATTTTTCCTTTGCTGTCACAGGGTGAAGTGAAAACTCAGATTTATAAACAACCTCGCCCGTCACAGGATTAATAAACAATGTCAAACCTTCCGACCAATCAAGATTTGTATATCCAACCGTCCAGAATACTTCAGTTGTGTCAACCGGTCCTCCAAAAATTCTGCCCAATGAATAAAATATATTCGTTGCGTTAGGATTCTTGCTTCTGAAAGATGAACCGCCATTTGCCTCAGCTATAGCGAAAACGGAGTCACTATCAATGAAGCTTGCTGGAACTTCAACAAAATAAGCAAGTGTGTCAGGATAAGAGGTTGAGCTGATACCAAATGGACTTACAATTATATCAATGCTTACCTTTTGACTTGGAGAATAAAATTGGTAACCTGCAAAATATACCTTCCCATCAAGCGTTGAATCAGGAAGCTCTGCGAAAGGTCCTTCGCCAGCAAAAACATATAAGAGTTTAGCATCACTTGCCACGCTTTGAGCAATTGCTTTCACTGTGTCAAGCTTTTCCCTGACGGTAAATGGTCTCAATCTCCCAGATACATTTAATCCCGTCAAGTTTCCACCCGATACATTGACCGGGTCAGGTTGCCCGTCACCATTTTGATCATAAAATAAGAGCAAATCATTTTCAAAAGTAAAAATACCATCTCTACTTGTATCAAACACAGCAAAAAGATAATATCTACCATCGCGAACATATTTTATTTGGAACGAGAAATCAGAGTTAATATTCGCAGCGTATTTTACATTGACATCTTCACCTGCAAATGGATTAGCATCAAGCAAAGCAACAACCCCCCACTTTGGATCAACGCTTGTCACCTTCTCCGGTATAGATAAGCTTTGAGACAAACGGAATATGTTAAACTCTGGAAGTTTGATGTTCAAATCCCTTCTAAAATTGTTCGCCCCCAAGATTTTTTCTAACGAAATCTTTGCCTCTTTAAAACTCAATTCAAATTTCCCCAAATTTACAGAGGTAACTCTTGGATTTGGAACCGTTACCGTTCCGCTCACAGTTCTTTGCCCAATTACTGGCGAAGTTGTAAAGTTAAGAACATAAGGGGTTGCAAGCAAGTCGCCATCCGTTGAATACGCGCCCAATAAGATCACACAATAATCAGTATTAGGGCGTAGCTTTACCCAACCACCGACCTCGTTGGGTGATGGTCCCAAATATGGAGCGCCAAATTCAACTGAATCAATGGGATCAAAACTGAGAAAGTTAAACGGTCCAAGCGGTATATTAGCATCTCGTGGAAACGACTTTGTCAGATCAACATGTTTAGAAAAAACAAATTTTAAAAGTACTGAATCGGGCGCAGATTTAACCCCAAATTCTCCATCAGCAGGGGTTGAGCTAATGACAATAAAAGGTTGTTGTGATAAAGAGATGGAAAAGAATAAAATTAACAATGAAAAAATAATTTTTTCGCGCATGGTGACCACCCTTTTAGTTTGAAATTCAATTCAATATAAATAGAACCTTACAAAAAACAAAGTGATCTGTGTCACATTTAAACCCGAGAAAATTTAATTTCTCCCCCAACGAAGACAGCTTTGATATGGTTTTCACCGAAAAAGTATGGTATCATTTGATAATCGTCAACATCAAACACCAAAATATCAGCCCTTTTTCCTACTTCTATACTTCCCGTTATATTTGAAATGCCAAGTGCTCCTGCCGAATTTAAAGTTGAAGCAACTATTGCCTCCTCAATTGTCATTCTCATTTGAGTGCAAGCGATTGTCAACATCAATTGCATATTTAAACTTGGGCATGAGCCAGGGTTAAAATCTGTTGCGATGGCAACTGGAATCCCAGCGTCTATTAATTTTCTTGCAGGTGGGTAGCGATAATTTAAAAAGAAAGAAACCCCGGGAAGCAAAACTGCAATTGCGTTTGACCTTGATAAAAGTTCAATGTCGCCATCGCTTACATTTTCAAGGTGATCAATTGAAATTGCTCCAACTTTGAGGCCAACCTTTACACCGCCACAGTTTGAAAACTGTTCTGCATGTATCTTCGGCAAAAGTCCAAATTTTTTGCCAGTGTTAAGTATCGTCTCGGATTCCTCTGGTGTAAAATAGCCATCTTCACAGAAAACATCGCAAAATTTCGCAAGATTTTTTGAAGCGATAAACGGAATCACAGTATCAACTAAAAAATTAACATATCCCTGTTTTTCATCTTTAAACTCCGGCGGGACCGCATGCGCCCCTAAAAAAGTCGGAACAGTCATCAAGGGATTTTCATTTATCTCATTAATGACTTCAAGGATTTTGATTTCATCTTCAAGGTTTAAACCATATCCACTTTTTATTTCAATTGTCGTCGTCCCAAATGTAAGCGCCTTTTCAGCATAATTTTTAGAAATTTCAAGAAGCTCCTCCTTCCTCGCTTTGCGCGTTTTTTCAACAGTTCTTATGATACCCCCACCCATTTCCGCGATCTGCTGATAGGTAAATCCCTTTATCCTTAAATTGAATTCATCTTCCCTTGTCCCTGCAAAAACGAGATGTGTATGAGAGTCAACAAACCCAGGCATCAAAACTTTACCCGTCGCATCATAAATTTCAACCTCATCATATAATCCAAAATTAAAATCAAGCGCTCGCCCAACCCATTGAATTCTCCCATCTTTTACAAGAACGCTCCCATTCTCAATCAAGAAAATCTCACCCTGTTTCTTACCGCGCTTAACACTTTCACCAAAAGACGCAACGGTGACAACCTGCTTAGCGTTATGAATTAAAATCATCTTCAACCCTCTTTTTTCAAGCGCTCAATCTCCCTGTTAACTTCCTCAAGCTCATCTTCAAGCTGTCTCTTATAATCCTCAAGCATCTCAATATACTCTTCCTTCGTGATATACGGACGAAATCCCGAACAGAAAGCTTCAAATGGTGGAAATCCAAATCCAAACCAAAATCCCCCAAACCTTCGCCCGAATCCTCTATGATGCCTTCGCCACCACATGGCAGATTAAAATTTTATTTCTTAAATAAATCTTTCAAAGCCGTCTCTATTTCCGCATATTTAAATTCAAATCCAGCTTCAAGTAATCTTGATGGCTTTACCCTTACACTTGAAGTCAAAGCGACATCTGTTAATTCTTTTCCAAACAAAATTTTCAAACCGAAAATCGGAACCGGAAAAAGAGCGGGTCTTCTTAAAACCTTTGCAAAAATTTTCGTGAATTCCTCGTTCGTCACTGGATTTGGAGAGACAACATTATAAACCCCTGAAATATTTTCATTTTCAATTGCGAACTTAACCGCACTGACAAGGTCATCAATATGAACCCACGAAAGCCACGCCTTGCCGTCACCGATTTTTCCTCCAAGACCAAGTTTAAACAAAGGGATCAATCTTGCAAGAAATCCCCCGTCTCTGCCAAGAACAATCCCTATTCTTAAAATTGCAACCCTAACGCCATAATCTTTTGCCCTTTCCGCTTCAGATTCCCAATCAATGCACAATTGCGCAAGGAAATCATCGCCATAAGAAGAATTCTCATCTATTAAGCCATCACGCTTGCTCCCATAAATCCCTATAGCCGAAGCTGAAACAAAAAGTTTTCCTCTTGAGTCAACCTTTGAAAAGGCATCAACGATTTTACGCGTTGAAAATATGCGCGACTCCCTTAACCTCTTCTTAACATTTTCTGTCCATCTTTTAGAGATGTTTTCACCAATAAAATTCAAAACCGCATCCGACCGCTCAATTATCTCAATTGGAAAATCTTCCGTCTGAGGATTCCATTTAAAGACCTCAAATTTCTTAAATTCATCAGGGACTTTATCGGGATTTCTACTTGAGATCAAGACATTATACCCACTTCTTGAGAGTTCCTCCGCCAAATGTCGCCCAATGAACCCAGTCCCACCAGCTATTGAAATAGTTTTTTGCATGCTGATTTAAAGTTTTATTTTTTCTTTAAGAAAATCAAGCGCTTCACTTTTATGAATTCTCTCTTGTTTCATCGTATCCCTATCGCGAACGGTTACAGTCCCATCTTGCAGAGTTTGCGAATCAACCGTGAAACAAAACGGCGTCCCAATCTCATCTTGTCTCCGATACCTCCTCCCTATTGAACCGCTATCATCATAGAAGACCTTAAAATGTGGTTTTAATGATTTATAAATTTCCCAAGCTATCTCGGGCATATTATCCCTATTGACAAGCGGTAAAACAGCTGCCTTTATCGGCGCAAGGAAAGGATGTAACCGTAAAACAGTTCTTATCTCCTTGCCCGTGTCCTCTTCGTCATAAGCATTTATCAAAACCGCAAGCAATGTCCTATCACAACCAGCAGATGTCTCAATTATGTATGGAATATACTTTTGTTTTATCTCATCATCATAATAACTTAAGTCCTTCCCCGAGTATTGCTGATGCCTTGATAGATCATAATCCGTTCTATTATGAATCCCTTCAAGCTCCTGCCATCCAAATGGAAATTCAAATTGAATATCATAAGCTGCAGATGCGTAATGCGCAAGTTCATCTGGACCATGTTTATGAAAACGTAGCTTCTCTGGCTTTATCCCTATCCTCAAATACCATTTATACCTTTCTTCCTTCCATACCTCAAACCATTCCATATCAGTCCCTGGTCTGACGAAAAATTGCATCTCCATTTGTTCAAACTCACGCATCCTGAAAATAAAATTCCCCGGGGTTATCTCGTTTCTGAAAGCTTTTCCAATTGTGCTATCCCGAAAGGTATCTTTCTCCTCATTGAGACATAAACATTTTCAAAATTAACATAAATACCCTGAGCGGTTTCAGGTCTCAAATAAACTATGTGCGCCTCATCTTCAACAGGTCCCATAAATGTTTTGAACATAAGGTTAAATTTCCTCGGTTCTGTTAATTCACCACCGCATTCGGGACATTTCTTCAATTTCAAATTCTCCTCTGGAATTTGATCAGCTCTGAAGCGCAATTTACAGGATTTGCAATCAACGAGAGGATCGGTAAAATTTTCAACATGACCGGACGCTTCCCAGACCTTTGGGTGCATAAGTATTGAAGCGTCAAGACCTTCAATATCATCCCTTTCATAAACCATAGCCTGCCACCACGCCTGCTTGATGTTATTCTTAAGTTCAACCCCAAGTGGACCATAATCCCAACAAGCATTTATACCACCGTAAATCTCACTTGACTGGAATATGAAACCCCTTCTCTTACATAGTGATACAAGCTTATCCATAATTTGCGTTTGCTGAGATGTCTCAGCGTTCTTTTTCGCCATTGCCCGCAAAATTTGTTTTTCTGAATTTTTCTAAAATTTAACGCTTTGGTCAAAAATTTCAAAGTTTTATTGAAATGTTTTAAATTTACAAAAAAGAAGAAGGCAAAATGAGATGGATTTGATAGAGCTTGCCAAGTCAATAATTTCAAAAGCAACCAAAAACGGCGCCGATGAATGTGATGTCTTTATTTCAATGGATGAGGAATTCTCTGTAACAGTAAAAGACGAAGAAATAGAATCGTTAAAAAATGCTGTCACAAAGGGACTTGGTATAAGGGTGTTTAAAGATAGAAAAATTGGCTTCGCATATACAACTGACTTCTCACAATTCGCACTTGAAAAAATAATTGATGAAGCAATTTTACTCGCCAAAAACTCAACCCCTGAGCCAGAAAACACCCTGTCCGAAAATTATGCTCCAAAAAGCAGGGAAATAAAAATTTTTGACCCATCAATTTACTCAATAAACGTTGAACAGAGAATAAACATAGCTAAAGAAATTGAAAGAAAGGCAAAATCATACGATCGCAGGATAAAAGTTGAATCAACCGGATTTGGAAGTTTAATTCAAAGACGAACAATAGCAAACTCTAACGGATTTGTAGGTCAATATGAAGGAACAATTTTTGAAATTTACTGTGCAACGATTGCGACTGAAAATTCAGATAGTCAAACCGGTTTTTATAATTCAGTCGGGCGATTTATTGATGATTTAGAGCTACCAGAAAATGTTGCTATAAAGTCAAGCGACAGAGCTATTAAACTCCTCAACCCGAGGAAAATTAAAACTGGGAAATATCCCGTTATATTTGATCCAACAACCGCTCCAGTGATAATTTCATATATTGCAACTGCAACTAACGGGAAAAATAGTTTTAGAAAAATGAGTTTTCTCTCGGATAAAATTGGTGAAAAGGTCGCGGGGGAAAATATAACCATAATTGATGATGGATGCCTTGACGGAAAAATAGGGTCAAAACCATTTGATGACGAAGGTATTGAAACTAAAGAAAAATTTATAATTGAAAATGGCGTTTTAAAGACATTTCTCCTTGATTCAATCACCGCCAAAAAATTCGGTCAAATACCAACAGGTAACGCTCACAGAAGATATAACACGATACCTTCACCTTCACCTTTGAATTTTTACCTGAAGCCTAGCAATAAAGACCCCGAAGAAATAATAAAGCAAGTCAAAGAGGGATTACTTGTGACTAAATTAATTGGATTTGGTGTTGACATCGTGTCGGGGAACATCTCAAAGGGAGCAAGCGGTCTTTGGATCAAAAACGGTGAAATCGCATTCGCAGTTGATAAAATTACAATCGCTGATAATCTGTCAAACATGTTGACAAAAATTTCAATCATCGGTAATGATCTGATCTTTTACGGAAATATCGCTTCACCAACTTTTCTAGTTGAAGAGATGACAATAGCAAGTTAAATAAATTCTTTTACCACTATGAGTGAAAATTTCAACGAAATAATCGGATCAGATGCATCAATTCATATAAACGGAAAGATAAGCGAAAAAGAAATTGAATATGTTGAGAAAAATTTTTGGTCAAAGCTTGCAAGTGTTAAAGGAAAAGTTGGCTTCAAGCGTGATTTGATAGCCCTGTATAAATATATGAAAGACCCCCAAGTTCCACTCATAAAAAAAGCAATTGTTATATTTGCGTTAATCTATTTTATCCTTCCCCTTGATTCAATCCCTGACATTTCACCGATAGTTGGATTTCTTGATGACATTGGGATAGTTGCGATGGTAATTAAGTATTTGAGCAAAGAAATTGAGCCATATTACGATTAAAGTAATCTTTGTGTGATTCCGAAGGGTTAGGGTTGGGAGTGAGTTAATTTCTCCCTCCTCTTCTCACTTTGCGGGAGAAATATTGATTTCTTCAGCTACAGCCATCCCAAAGCCAAGATGATTTTTATGCCCAAATCCCCACTCATAACCAACCTCTATTAACCTTGGATCGGTTTTAATTACAAAAGGAGCAAGAAAACATTTTATATTTGTCCTTCCAAACTTTATAAGCTTTGAAAATTTCCCACCCTTTGATTTTATATACTCCTCATCAAACTTCATCTCAAAATCCATCGCTTCTATTTTCTCACCATAAAGGAAGTTAAACTTTGAGAGCAGGTCTTCCTTTATCCTCTCAAAATAGCTCGGTTCGTCTGGCGTCAAAAATAATTGTCCCGGTGATTTCCCTCTGAGGACGGCTATAGGTGAGAGAAGGCGAAGTTTCATCTCGGAGTTAAATTTCGGTAATTCAATCTTAGTGATTGATTTAACAACAAATTTAATATCGCCAACTTTAAGGTCTCCATCTCGTAAAAAAGCAACTGCCATGGCTTCAATGAAAGAGTCAATCGGAGAGGAAATAAAAAAATTGAAATCATCCGGATGATTTAACTTAATTTTGGCATCATCGGTTATTATAAAATTTTTGAAGCGAAGAAATGAGAATGTGTAAACCTTGAACTTATCCTTTAAAATCCCAAGTCGTCTCAAATTTTTATCTTGCGCAAAGATATCACTATGTTTTTTTATTTTTCCTCTTATTTCCGCATAGAGGAGATGATTGTAATTTACAGGAACTGATACAGGGAAATGTTGAGCTGAAAGTGTAATTTTTAATCGCATAAAAAATCCCCCGCTTTGAATTTGACTGTTTTTTCAAAGCCCCTTTATTTTCCCCGAACAAAGGCATGAGATTAAAACGAGTTTTTATTTTAGTTAAAAAATTTATCTACGTGACATTCCATCCCTCGCTCAAAAATTAATTTTGGGGGCGGGGAAACCCCACCCAGTTTTAAATATAAAACAAAGATAAAAATTTTTCAAAAGCTCGGTGAAAGTAGAATTGAATTTAAAAACAGGCGATTCAACCCCAACCAGAACAATCTGAAGTTCGGGTCATCCGCAAACATTATAACCTTTCCACGTCCGCTTGGCTCTTCAATCAGGTATGCTTTCCCAGGGAATTTTTTCTCCATATCTTCCCAAACAAAGCCACTTATGCGTACATCCTTATCAGCAAACACACCTGGATTTGCTCCATCTTTTGATTTTTCAAAAATCAAAGCAGAATAAACGAGGACAGCGATTTCGTCATCGTAACCAAAAGAGAGATAATGAATTGTATCAAGTTTAACTCTAAAAATTGCTCCTGGCGTAAATTCAATCCTTTCTTTTGGCTTTTTCTCTTTTTCCTTCAAAGTATCCTTTTGAACTTGTGGTTTCTCCTCTTCGTATTCATCTTCATCCGATGAACCCTCACCGAGAAGTTTGGCACTTGTAAGTTCAACTCCTTTTAAGGTTGGGAAAACGGAAGCGTTTTTCAATGTCACAAGGACACCACCATTTGAAACCCATTCCTTTATTTTCCTCACCCCACCTTCACCGAGTAAATTTTTCAATTGATTTGCATTTGCATCTGGTATGATCAAAACATTATATCTGTAAAGATCAACGCTTTGGAAGTAGTCCCATCTTATCGGCGTGAAATTATATTCATACATTTGTTCAAGCAAAAACCAAATGGCGCCATACGAACTCTGACTAACGGGTTCTTCAGTTAAGACCGCGATTTTTGGTTTCTTTATTTCAATCACCCAATTTGAACCAAGGTCAATACCTTTTTCAGTGTAGGCAGAATTGATTGAATATAAATCAACATTCGCTTCTTTTGCGAGTTGCTTTATCTTTTGATGAAAATCCTGAATATGTTTATTTCTTTCAACGCGAACTATAACTGTTCCTCTGGGGAAGTAAGTTCCATCTTCAGAATAGAAAAATCTTGAAGCAACAGCAACTTTAAAATCATTTGATAAAAGTTTAGATAGAAGCTTTGCGGATGCGTCTGTATCATATTTGAAGGCGTAAGCATATTTTGGAATATCATTTGGAATCTGAAAGCTGAAATTTGGTTTTTGATTAACCTTCTCAACTTTAACTTTCGCTTCATCCTCTGTCATATAACATTCAACACCCCAAGCCAAAGGCAAAGCCCAAGCTGTGACATCATAAAACCCAAGCGGTAACCTTCGGACATTTTTCCCAAGCTTTTTGTTATATTCATAAGCAAACCTTGCTTGTTTTAGAAATTCTTCTTCCATTTGCGGGTCGGGCTCAAAAAGTGTTTTAATGAGTCGCTTCTGGGGTTGATACATCGGAATTATAAATGAGCCTTTTGGAAAGGTCATTTTTCTGGTGCTCTTATCAAAGTAACTCTTGGCTGATGAACTTGTAAAGCTTTCTTTAGCTTCATAAACCTCAATTTTATGCTTAAGGCACAACTCCACAAACCTTGCGGTTTTTTCTCTATCTTTATCTGGGACGATGACAAATTGTTTATACTGCTCTTTTTTCGCCTCCTCAAGCGCAGTTTGTCTAAACTTATAAAAATCAAAAAGTATATCTACCCTGTGATTTACAGACGCCTCAAGCGTTTTCATTGATGCTATGAAATGATGATGAATACCTTCTTTGAAAGTTATTATGGTTTCATCTTCCCTTTCATATTGAAATCCCTTTCTTCCTCCGGCATCCGTTTCAAATGTCATACCTATGGCGCCGTTAAGAGCCGGATAAGAATCCCAATAACCTGGATAATGAAGGTCAAACACTTCACCTGTGTAATAGCTCCAACCGTAATCATCAAAGCCACGAGCGATGTTAAGCCCGATTACCTTTGCCCATTTTTTTGTCGTCGGTGGAAGATTTTGATTCACAGGCGGAGCATAAGGGACGAAAAACATATTTTTCGTCTCACCGTGGTGATCAGCGAAGACCTGCGGGTTCCAATAATGGAATTGCTCAACAACCTTTTGCGTTTCAATTTGTGAACAAGCAAAAGCATCACGGTTTAAATCGATCAAATAATGATTGTAATTTGTCTTCATACGCCAATCACCGCGATGCTCTGAAGCATAAGGGTCGGGATTACCATATTTACCGACGAAGGTCGCCTTGAACCAGGATACAGCTTTTTGATGGCTGTCGGGATTATGCGGAATGTTTATTATTACAACAGCATCTTTCAAAATTTTCTTCGTCACTTCGTCCTCACCAGCACAAAGCTGATATGCGACTTGTATCCCAGCTTCAAAAGCTGCTGTTTCATCCCCATCGTTTGAATAATTTAACCAGACAATTAACGGTGTCGTCTCGGCTATTTTTTTAGCTTGTGTTTCATTTGTAACTCTTGGGTCGGTCAACCTCTCTATGTTTGCTCTTATCTCATCAAGTCGGGCAAGGTTTTCTGGCGAACTTATCACAAGAAGATACATATTTCTTCTTTCGTATGATTGTCCGTATCTGATAATTTTTATCCTATCCGATGATTTCGCAAGTGTGTCAATGTAACGCTCCATTTCATAATGCTCAGTGATAAAATCGCCAATTTCATAGCCAAGTATTTGCTTAGGCGTTGGTATTTTGGGATTGTAAACTCCATCTTTCCAAAATTTAAAG
This sequence comes from Candidatus Thermokryptus mobilis, assembly GCF_900070205.1. NCBI lineage: Bacteria > Pseudomonadati > Candidatus Kryptoniota > Candidatus Thermokryptus > Candidatus Thermokryptus mobilis. The sequence continues at coordinate 40,485 of NZ_FAOO01000012.1, forward strand.
TCATCCCCAAAGGACAAATTCAAAACAAAGAAAAGCAAAAAAGCGGCGAGTTTTTTCATTGTTTTTTGGGATTTTTTATTTTTATGACGGAAGGAAATAACGGAAAGTTTTCAAGGATAAAAAGAAGGCTCAGCCACACTGGCTGAGCCGTTTTAAAGGCAAACAATTTACAACACGACCCCAAGGGAAATCCTGTGGGCTTGTTTTAATCTATAAAGGTCTGAATACGAGTAATCAAACTTCAAGGCGATATTTGAACCAGGTATGTTAACCCTTACACCTGCGCCAGCGTTAAGAGTGAACTTCCCGTGCGTTTCATCAACTGCATATCTTTTCATCCCACCAACCCGGACAAAGAACATCTCTCTAAATGCAAACTCACCTCCAACAAGACCAAGCGCTCTGTAATCCCTTTCATCTCTATAATCAGCGTTCACTGTAAATCTAAAGCTTTCACTTTCAATCAAGTTAAATGTTGCGCCCATCTGAAATGTCAATGGCAATGACCATTCCTCTGCCTTTAAATTAGCTATGACATCGGTTGGATTTGACCCAGCTGTTGGATATGGATCAACTTTAACTATAAGGTCTCTTCCCTCAAGTCGTAATTTCGTTCCAAAGTTTGTAAACGACATTCCGATTTTAAGACCACGAAATCCAGTGTCGTATAAAGTTCCTATGTCAAGGGCGAAAGCACTCGCTGTTGAATGTGAAATTGTTTCAGTTATATACTTCACGCTCAAGCCAATTGAAAACTTATCGGTTAAACGTCTTGCATAGCCAACCGCAAAGCAAGCATCATATGCAGAAAATGTTTGACCACTCGCTCCCTCTGTATCAAGCCATGTCGTGATTGGCATATCTCCCATTGAAAGATAAGTTATACCAACACCAATAGCCCCAAAGTTTCCGAGTGGAACACCGACTCCGAGAAATGCGACATTCAAGTCAGCGATCCAATCAGTGTTTGCAAACATTACCTCAGTTCTTTTCATCTGGGAAAGACCAGCTGGATTCCAATACATTGCCGATGGGTCGTTTGCATTAGCTACAACAGCGCTTGCAAGTGCAGAACCGCGTGGGTCAACCGGAATTTTAAGGAATGCAGCAGCTGAAGTTCCAACATTATCAAATTGTGCAAAAACCATTCCCGGTAAGACAATCAAGATAAACAATGTGAAAATTATCTTAAACCTCATTTTTCCTCCGAAATTTTTATTTTGAAAATCAAATTTCAAAAGCCCGGGCAAAACACCCGAGCAAAACTTCTACTTTATAAGAGCAAACTTCCCAATAACCTCCCCTATCTTCCTTCCTGTCTCGTCAAATCCCTCAATGTGATAGATATAAACTCCAAACGCTACCTCTTGCTCGTTGTAAGATTGCAAGTTCCAGCGAGCTATTGAGCCACCCTCGTGATTTATAACCCTGACAAGGTCACCTGCGACATTGTAAATTCTTATTATCGCTTTCGGCGGTAAATGATGGAATTGAACTTCCTTTTGAACGCCATACTTTCCTACCTCGTAAGGTGAGCTCACAACATAAGGATTCGGAACAACCCTTATATTCTCAAGATCAGAAGCGGTCATACTCGTTGTCGTCTGTTTCACAGTGTTGAACTCATAAACATCATCCTTTGTCAAAATTTTATTCGTCACAATTCTAATTTTATCACCAGCTGGAACAGAAGCCGCTTCAGAATAGATTCTCACTCTATAAGGTATATCAGCAAGCGATGTGGCATTAAATTCACCAGGATTGCTCTCTGGATATGGTTTATTTATTATGAAAATTCTGTCATAATCATCCCAGTTAAATCCAGAGGCACCGCGATCACGAATTGCGGCATTGACTTTTGTATTCGTTGTTATGTTCCATATCTCAAATGGCGCAGTCATTGTCGTTCCGAGTGGATTCAAAGCTGAACCAACTTTCGGATATGTTACAGGGTTATTTACAATTCTTATCTCATAGTCTGAAGAAAGTGCCTCCCTTGAAAGCGAATCAATGGTTGCACCAGCGTTAAAACCTTCAAAAGTTAAATCAATAGTCCAAGCATCGTAAATATGAACACTGTCACCATCAACAACAGCATCCCAGTTTACATCAGGCGGAAGGTCTTGAACTGGAATATAAAGACCATCAAAAATCAAAGCATTATCAATCGCTGGATCGTAGAAATACGGATAGTTCTTGATAGTATCCCTACTTATCGTAACGACATAATTCCCATCTTGATCTTTCAAATCCATAAGCAAACTAAATGGGGTGCTTCCTTGCTTAAAGGTTAAGCTATACTTTTTACCAGTTGTGACTCTCGGATCTAAAACCGTTATCGGAATTTTCACATCGCTATTCCCTCTGATGTGAGTAGCTTCTTTATCAGCGCTACCGACAGTTACACCTGAGGCGGGTTTGCCTGGAATCACTGCAACTGTATTCGTTCCCTCTTTCGGATAGCTTCTAATTGCATTTTCAAGTGGTGGTATGGGTCCATCATCGTGGTCATAAGCAACAACGGCATACCAGTATTCATACCCATTGTTGACATTTCTATCAATAAAGTAATGCCTTATACCCGCATCGCTTCCTAAATTAAAGTGCCTTCTCGTTTCTGATTCACCTTGGATTCCATTTTTCAAATCGTATATCGCAATAGGAATCCAACCCTGGAATTGACCAAATGCATCAATTATCGCTTCACCCCATGTTTGCCCTCTATCCGTGCTCTTATAAATTTTGTATCCCTCAAATGCGTTGTTACCCGTCAATCTATCATTTATATGATCAATCGTTCCATCTGGCTTGTAATAAATTCCTCTTTCAGAGCGATCATCCCAATAAAGTATAACCATTCTATCACCAGCAACAGCTCTGACGGATGGCTCTGGCGGTGCCTCAGCTGCGCGATAGCTATTGTTATAAAGCAACTGGCAAAGCATTGCCTTTTTAAACAGGTCACGCTTATTCCTTGCATGAATAGAAGCAAATGTGAAAGCAAGCTGACCTCCAGGCGGAAGTGTAAATGGTCCAGAACCGACGACATAAGTTATATCAGGTCCAAAAGAATTTGGTGTCTGTGTCCAATCATCTGGATGCGGATTAACATTATGTGGCGCCATAATCCCACCTGCAAGCTGATCATATTCAGCTGTTTCCGTCTGTGGAGCTTCGCTGTAAGGGAAAACTTGGAATGTCGTTATACCCATTGGCTCACCTGTTTGAGGATTTATCGGCGTCTCAAGAAATTTCAAACCAACCCATCCAACATTTGAAGCTATCAAACCTTCAACCTTATCATCCCCATCCCAAAGATATGTGAAGTTCCAAAGCAGTGAGTCCTCACTTGGTGAATATCCTTCAACATCTGTTCCAACTGGAATAAAAGCAGCAAAATCATCCGTCCATTCATATGAACCTTGCTCAGGACAATCAGGGTCATCGTGAATCCCAACATAAACATCATATAATGTATCCGTTCCAATGTTTGTGACAATGAATCTAAAAATTATGAAGTCCTGATTGAGAAAGTCATCCCATTGAAGCCCCCAGATATCAAGACGCACATCCATTGGCTTTGGTTTGTTTCCAGCCTCAGGGTCATTATCAGTCACGACGAAATAAGCTTCTCTCTTGGCAACGACTTCACCATCCAAGACGCCCGGGAAACCAGTTGAACCAACTCTTGGCTGATTATATGTTATCTTTCTTGCGTGTTCTGGTAAATCATTCAAAGATGGCCACCTCTGTGGCCAGGATTGTGGTTTATCACTAAATGCAATCCCTATGTTATTTTTCTCATCAACATAACCAGCATCAAACCCAGGCAAAGGTTGATATTCTTCTTCACTAAACCTTGCTGCACCTCTTGTTCCACTTGCGAAAAACTTAGTATAACTTCCATCTGGATTTTTCTTCTTCGCTCCAACTAAAGGAGCCATTGTCCACCTGTATGTTATGCCACTTCTTGCTGGAAACTCCCAGCAAAGTCCCCATCTATCATATCCAAGGGTTGCAGCATTTGAAATCCTCGCCCAAACATTTCCAACATCAAGGACCGACCTTTTCCTATCACCTGGACCAAGTTCCTTTGAAAGCGGTTTTAACCCACGCTGAGGAGCAATAACCGTGTTATAATACTTTTCCTTTGTCATCCAGTTCGGATCTTCTTTAACCTGTGCAATTACCCCATTAAATAGACCAACTAAAATTAAAGTGAGAATAAAAGCGATAACCTTTTTCATTTTTCTTCTCCAATTTTATTTGTGAAAAAAATTCATAACACCCGCCATCTAAAAGATGGCGGGTTACGAGTAAAAAACTTAAAAGAGATTAAAAGTTAAGTTCTATCCCAACTTCAACATGTCGTGGAGCGCTATACCAGTGCGGTCTATGACGATTTTCAGGTGAAACAGCGGGATTTGTGCTGTAATCGGGTCTACCTGAATCATCAAAAACATTCAAGACATTCTTCTTGTTCAACAAGTTCGTCACATCAGCCCAAAGCGTTGCATTAACAAAACCAAGCTTGAATGTCTTATACGCTCTGACATCTATATTCCCAGTCCAAGGCATCCTTCCACTATTGATCTCTCCCGTAAGATATGTTCCACGGGCATCGGTTGGAGTATATGGCAAACCGCTTCCAAAGTTACCGATGAAGTTCAATCCCCAAGTGTCATAAATAAGATTGAAGATAAATGAAAGCGTGTGCGGTTGGTCCCACGCAAGCGTCGTCGTCCTCTTTGGCGGTACATATCCAGTCACAGAAGCAGTGTATGCCTCCCAGAAGTGAGTCGCCCAATTATCTGCATTACCCTCAGATCTTGAATAAGTATAGTTGATTTGAAAAGCATAATGATTGCTTAAACGTTTCCTTAGAGCGAATTCAATCCCCCTTGAATTCGCATAGTCAAGATTAACTATCTGCGTGTATGTATACGGGTCACGGAAAAATCTCTTCGTTGATATGTAATCATAGGTGTCTTTATAAAAAGCAGTTATACTCATCACGATGTCCTCGCTTAAAACCACATCAGCACCAACTTCATAAGCGTGCGTCGTCTCCGGTTTCAAATTCGGATTCCCGATTCTCGGTTCATATCCTTGCGCAAGGTTTGGATAAGGATAATTTGGATTATTCTGGTTGAATCTTCTGTAAAGGAAGAACATATCGGGATATTGATAAAACTGACCGTATGCGAAGTGAATTTTCGCTCTATCAGATATCGGATGTGAAAAACCAATTCGTGGGCTTATATGCCACTTCGGTTTGACGTTCCCAACATTTGATATATCAGCGTTCGGATCCGTTGCTTTCAAATCAATTACCTTGTAAACATCCGGTGCCTTCGGATTAAGATAATCAAAACGAATACCAACATTTATGATAAGATCCGATATCTCAATTTTATCCTGAATGTAAGCAGCTGCTTGAACAGGTCTAAACCTATAATAAGCGGTCTCATAATGTCTCGTTTCCTCTGGCTGTAAAGTATCAAGGTGATCCCAATAGCTATTCACACCGTTTATCCACCAATCGTTCAAATCATATTGCTTATATTCAAATCCGAACTTAACAAAATTGTATCTATCAACCTGACTGGCAAAACTTGCTGAAAATGTATTTGTCAAAACAAAATACTGCTGAACATAATCATCCATTGAAATAGCCATTAAATCAACTTGCGTGTATCCAGCTTGTCTGAAGCGTTCAATAAGTTGCGGTGTTAGATATGTTCCTTTCTTTATCGTGTCGCCATTGATGACATAATCCCTGTAAAGTGGGAAACCGACTTTAAGTGCATCTTTAAGCCAAAGCGTGACCCTGTATGGACCACCAAATTCATAGTTTGAAGTTGAATCAAATAGATTGTTACCCCTAACAGCACTGAATATCCTTGAAAAGTCACCCTTCAACTCCTCCTCATAAACATAATACTTATACCTGGTGTTAAATTGGGAAAACTTAACTTCATAATATGTATTCCCGCTTAACGCATGCGTCAGATGAGCCGTGTAAAGCGTGCTCGTCCTGTAATTCGTTGCTTGAAATTCCGGAAGATTTGGATCGCGCATCTTCATCAAATACTGATATTTGAAATAATGGTCGTAACCTTTGTTCTTCCTGTCGGTTATAGCATAACCGAAGCGAAGTTTCAAGTTCTCAAAAAACTTAAATGTGAGCTTCGCATTCCCTCTCAATCTACTGTCAAAGAAACCGAGGTTTTCAAATGTGTTCTGAACAACTCTCCCACCTGGAGTTTTATAAGTTGGACCAGTGAATCTGTTAAGATATGTTCTTGTAAAGCTCCTATCCCCACTTATGAAAAACGTCGCGATATCATTTCCTGGTATCACCGGACCGCTCAAAGAAAACTCGCCTCTGAAAGTCCCCCAATCGTTATCCTTCCATCCAAGCTTCCCAAATTGATCCGTTCCAACTCTCAATCCACCCGTAAACTTTGAACCACCCTCCTGCGTGACTATGTTAACAACTGCTGATTGCGCCTGTCCATACTCAGCATTAAATGTCCCAGATAAAATTGAAACCGAAGCTATCCCAAGCCGAGATACATCAAGAGCCGAACCGCCATAGAGCAGATCATCAACCCTTATACCGTCAACGACATAGCTTACTTCTGTTGTTCTACCACCCCTGACATGAATCCCATTGTCACCACCGCCAAGCCCACCGTTATTTGCCACAACAACACCAGGAGCAAGCGTCATAACCTCCTGATATGAATTCACAGGGATCGACTGAATCTCTTGCGCAGTCACAGCCGTAACAGTTGATGTTGCATCCTTTTGTATAAGTTTTCTTTCAGCCGTTACGACAACCTCTTCAACTTGAATCGCTTCGCTTGAAAGCTCAAAATTAACCTCGGTTGTAAAATCAGGCAAAACCCTCACTCCCCTAACTGTCATCGCACGATAACCAACAAATGATGCCCTTACATCATATGTCCCAACAGGAACATTTACAATGACATACTCGCCTTTCAAATCCGTCGCTGCCCCAAAAGCTGTCCCAACAAGCACAACATTTACACCCGGAAGTGGCTCTTTCGTTTCCTTATCAATAACCTTCCCCCTTATTTTACCCGTCTCACCCGCAAAAACAAAGGCGAAAACAAACAAAACTAAAAAAACTGAAAAAAATAACCTTTTCACCATAACTTGCCTCCGCTTTATATTTGAGATATAAAAGAGCAAAACGCTGTTCATAGCAAAATATAAAAAAATTTTTTACAGTTGTCAAGACCCCTATGCCCCGATTGAAATGTGAAGGTCAATCCCAACCTCATTTATCGTTGAACCAGGAACGAAAGTACTCCTTGAATCAGACCTTGACTTCGTCAAACGATAAAATAACGAGCCTGTGACCCTTGTGCTTAACATATATCTGAACCTAAATTCCATCATCGTTCTTAAAATACCATCAAGAGGAATCGCTTCTGTTAAGTTCCTTGCTTGATATGTTTTCCTTGAATTCTTTGATGATGAATACGTGAGCGTTATATCAACATCGTTTTTAAGCGATAGCCCAAAGATTGGCAAATTAAATCCACGCTTTGAATAACTAAAATTAAACGACATCTCACGCCTGAATGTCTCAACTATTGCCTTCGCAGAAAAGTTAAGGTCATAATAAGTTGAAGTAATATACCTAAATCCACCTGTTAAATTACCATTCCAAAGTGGCTTAAATGTTAAGTTCAAACCGACGAGTGGATTGAACTCATACCCAGCCCTTTCTGATTCAAATGTCATCGGCTGTCCAATGAAACTCCTCCACCTTTTCTCAAAGTTTGAAGTATATGAATGCTCAAGCGAAACCCTGGTGGCGAAAGATTTGAAAATTGAAAACCTCTCAAGCCCATCCCATCTAAATCTCCAATTTAAGCGGGGCAAAAATCCACCAAAAATTTTACTCAAAATCGGCAATGTCTCAAATCCCTCCTCAAACGCCTGCGCTAACTTTTCATCCTCGCTTCTCTTATCCGTCGGATCAATTTTAAACTCAGCATATTTTGATGCAACCGAACCGATCCCGCCTTTGAAAATGCTGAAAACAAAAACTGGTGGAATCATCAAAAATGAACGTCCCAAAGATGCAGAACTTGTAAACGATGTGACCTTCGGAATCCCAGATGAATCCGTCACAACCCTTTGATTTCTCTGATAGCTCCAATTTATGTTCCAGCTCAAATCAAGATAAGCTCCTTGCCACAATGGTCTTGATGTCGTAATGGAAATCCTGTTTGTCTGGGAATACATATTATCAAGGTTTCCATTCGGAGCTCTTAACCCAGGGCTTTGTTCAAAACCAAAAAACGGAAAACCTTTCTTCGGTGAAAACTTCAAACTACCGTTTGGATCAGACACAAAACCAAGCTGATACAAAAGCGAAGGTCCATATTCAACTTTATCACTAACAAAAGGAAACCAAGATAACAAATTACCCATCCCCGGTCTTTCAGAATAAAGACCGGTGTTCGTAGCAGTGTTAGTTTGAGTGAAATTAAGCTGAACATTGTCATAATCAAGAAAAGGCGTCTTGATCAAAATTCTTAATAAATCTTTCAACTTAAAAGTTGATCCCGATTTTTCAGTTGTGTCCTTTTGAACTTGGGCACCACGCCCCCTTCTCAAGGTCTTGCTCTCTTCACCAAACCAAGAATCAGCAAGCGACTTCAATCTAATTGAAAATCCAGCGTTCAAATTCGCCGAATAACCAGCCCCGCGACCAAGTGAACCCTGTTGAAAGTTGTTTTGCCATCTGTAAGCCGAAGAATAGCTTAAATTCAAATTTAAATACTTGTTAATTCCCAAAATCGGCGGTACTTTCGGATTTGTCCCAATGCTAATCTGCTGAGATAAACTTTGCGTCCTTCCAAAATTGATCAAACCGTCCTTAAAGAAAATATCGCCCAAAATTTCCCGTGTCGTCCTCTGTCTTCCAAGCGAATCCGTCTCAAGATGAACAAGATTACTACCTATGTCAACTGAATATCTAAGAGATGGATTCAAAAGTCCGTTGTTTGAAAATCTCCAATCAAAAGAAAAACCACGCTGTGCATTGAACAACCTTGTTGTCGGTTCAAACATTGCTTTCGTTCTGAATTTTCTATTCTCTTGACCCCTGTCAAACCTCATCATCCCAGATATATTAGACGGTGTCAATTGTATCTCCCAATCTTTATACGCCTCAAGTATCGGCACACCATCAAAAATTGATTTAAATGGTTTCAAACTGATCGGTCGTATCGCCGTTGAATAGCTCGTTTGAAAATTAAAAGCCCACCTTTTGCTAATCTCTGTGTTTATATCCCTTGACATCGCTCTATTGAAGTTAAAGCCAAGATTTATCTTGTTAATTAAATCTTTGACATACCATTTCTGTGAATTGATTGTGAAATTAAAACTCGGCACCGCCCATGTCTCAGAAGCCATAACCTGTTGAATCACCGTAAGCAAACTATCCGCTTTCCTATTTGCCTCATCTAAACTTCCACCACTATCAAGAACATTCTGTTTCAAACGATTTGCAGCCTCGGTTGCGAGTATATCCCTGCCGGGTATATACTTTGGAATCCCTATGTTCTCACTGCGTTGATAAGAAAGGGGAATACGAACGGATGAAGCAATTACGGAAGGAAATACTTTCTCAAGGTTTAAGTTTGCAGAGAAAGCCCAATTTGTCGCAAGAACGCGAGCAGAAGAATTGACAAATTTATCAGTTAAACCTCTAAATTCGGGACTTTTCCTTGACAATCCAAAGTTAAGATTTAAAAGTTCTGGAACGCTCAATTGCGCAGATAAATTATAAGCCCAACCTATTGCATCATTTGCTTTTAAAAGGCGCAATTCATTAACCCAAACATCACCTGAAAGGAATTCCGGACCCTTACCTTTTGGATTAGTAACTCCAATTGCAATAAAAGTCACATTCGTAAGCGATGGATTACCTTTTAACCAATATGTCGCCCCAGGTGGACCATCAGGAACAGGAACTCTCTTAACGGGTTGATTTACAGAATCCCTTGTCTGTTTCAGAGCTGTTAATTGATCAAAAACGATTTGAATGTTGTTCTTTATGTCCCAATCAGGCCAGATCGGCTGGCGATACTCATAATAATTTGATGTATCAGTCCCAATCCAAATAAAAATCTCACCCGCATAATCAGTTGTGTCGCGGAAGTAAAAGTTATTATCGCCGTGAACGAAAAGACGCATAACCTTGTAATTGAACAAATCAATCCTCTGTGGAAATCTCCTCATCGCAAGGCGAAGTGTATCATCTGGAAGACCCCTTATTATGAAAGCAAGAGATTGCTCGTTCCCCTCTATCTGTTGATCCGGTCTTGTCCTGTCCCTAGGTCTTTGCACACCAGGTGGCGGTGTGTAATTTGGATTGTCCTCAACGCTTACAACTGTAACTTTAAATTTATCGTCATTCTTGACAAGCTCTTCCCAATAATTCCCAACGAGATTGAAATCAGCAATCCTTATCATACCCTCACGCTCAAACCCAGTAAACCAAACACGAACAAACTCTATTAAAGTAAAGCTCGGATTCCCAACAACTCTCGTATATGCCGAAAGAGGGATTTTAAGCTGATACCACCCATTTGAGCCACCACCAGCGATGAACGGGTTATTCAAAGTGTCAAGCGGAATCTCGTATTCAAAATAATTATCTACAAGGTCAAGTATGTGATTGTTGTTTAAATCCTCCTGATCAATGTCCGGGTAGAGGTCTTTGTTTCCTTCCGTCCCGTTCCTTTTCAAGAGATTTCCAAACTCAAAGTTGTCCTGACTCGGATCGTCCCCAAGATATGGATATCTTAACCTTTCCTCTTCATCACTCATCCCATCAAGCCCAACATCTTCACCTGGATCAAGACGATAGTTTCCATTTCTATCTTCTGTGTCAAGTCGTCTGTTCGGAATAACATCTTCCGAAATCTGACCAAGGTTTATAAGCATCTTCGCATTTGGACCTGGATTTCCAACGATTTTAAACCATATTTCAATGTAAGTTATATTTTCCGTTGTCAAGTCAGTTGAAAAATACGGAAGAATCCTCATCATTCCAGCCCAATTTTGAGCTGGGAAGTTTTTTATGGAATCCCATTTTGTTGTGTAATTGTATTGACCGCGTCTGTCGGGGAAAAACTGAATGTCAAGCGGAGTTATAAACTGCTGCTCTTGTGCTACCCTTTTTTGTGGCCAAACCTCCTGAATTTGAACCGATTGAGGTATGTTAAACCAAGCAAGATAACCCTTTCTTTGAACCTTAACAGTATCTGAAATTGTTCCAGGTTTTATCTCACCAAGCAAGGGCATATGAGCCGGAGCACTCGCAAAATGCCAATGTGTTGAAATCAAGCTCAAAGGAACAATCCTTTTTGATCCTTCAAAATCATCTATATAAACTATGCTTTCAGCACCATCACCTGCAATCGTGCTCTTTCTAGTGTTCGGGTCAGAAAACATAAAAGCTGACTCGCCGCGAAGTGAAAATGAAGCATCCTGCTTTCTCTGATAACCGGGAAGGATGTCAAAAAACTCCGAAATTTTACTTGAGTTAAACCTTGTTGAAAAATCAAAACCAAGCATTGTATTGCTTATCGGCTCTTCACCAAGGCGAACTTTATCGCTCAAACTTTGCTGGGCGTAATTCATAAGCGTAAACCCAAACCTCGTGTTCTCGGCAAGGTCAATATCACCGCGAGCACCGAGAATCGTCTTTGAAGCAAACGAAAATAAATCATTCGTCTCATACCTTATCTTAAGATTTGACCCCGGAAGCAAAGCATCACGGTTCAAAATTGTTAACTGCCCAAGTATATAATCAACCCTGTAATCAACACCCTCAACCAAACGCCTATCGTTAAGATAAACCTGAACGCTACCCTCAGCAACATTAAAACCAAGATTATACGTGGCTTGGACATCGCTTGTCAATTTAGCCGAGATAAAAAACTTTGACGACTTAGCTGTGTTATTTCTCGCTGCGACTTGATTCGTATCATAAATGTCATCATAAGCAATTGAGCTTATGAAATCATCATCTTTGTCTGGTAAAAGCTTTTTTAGCGTCTCCTTGCTGAAAGGTTTAAGAAACGGGAAAATTAACTCACCTCTTGATGGATTGATCGTCAATTCAGAAAAATCAAATTTATTATCAGGTCCAGGCGAACCATCCTCATGAAATTTATCAAAACCGAAAATTTGCAAAAGATTTTTGCCGTCAATCTCCTCCCTGGGCTCTTGGTCAGGGCTAGCTTGATATAAAACTTTTAAATCAAAGCCCTCCTTCTTTATATTTCTTGCTCCACCGAGCGGATAAATACTTTTTATCAAAAGGTCCCATGCCTTTTTAAAAGATGGTTGTAAAGACCTCGGTCTAACAAGCTTCAAAACAAGCGTAGCAGATGTATCAGCAAGTGAATTTATAAAATCCCCATAAACCGTATCATCCGAAGCTACCTGTGTTGGACCTTCAACACGATAAGCAACAGCTATAGCTTGATTATCTTGTAAGTTTATGTTAAGCGATATAACACCTATATCAGGATTGATCGTGTAATCCTTGCCTCTCTCAAGCTTTCTAAAAAGTCCAACCTCAATCCTTCCTGGATCGCTCTGCAAAACATTGCTCCTTAAACTATCATAATAAGCCCTGGTATCGGCTGGAGGTAAGTTTATATCAGCAACGATAAAACGCGTAAGCCCCGGCTCCGGTCTCTCAAGCTGGGAAACCCAAACCTCTATATCCTTAACTTGCAAACCCGGAGCTATCCTCAAAGGTGGGCTGTTTTGATAATACGGCTCATATGTCGGAATGTATTTCTCGTCAATAAAGTAATGACTTTGAGAATATTGATACATAAAAACCTTTATCTCCTGCGACTGAGCCCCGCCAGTTAAAACACGCTCCTGGGATTCCCCTTTCTTCTGACTTGCTATCGTTGTCAATTTCAAGGGTCCAACTTGAAAGCTTGCTTTTATCCCGAATAAAGCCTGACTGCTCCCTATAAGTGAAGATGGTGTTTGAAGAGAAACATTACCCGCCTCAACACTTTGCACTATCTCATCATCATATCCTTTGTATTTAATTTTTAGTTGATTTTCAAAATCAAACTGTCTTTGCGTGTTCCAATCAGCGGTTATGTTAAGTTTATCCCCTATTGTCCCACCGACATTTATTTGAACCTGCTGTGAAAAGTCCGGCTCATTTCTAACATTTCCAAGTCGTGAAATTATAAGCTGTTCTGTTTTCTCATTCCGCCAAGCCCCAGTTATATCAACAGCGCCAGAAATACGAAGATTTATCACAGGTGGTCCAAATATGCTTAAAATCGGATTTGCTGGGACAGGAATTTGAATGTTCGTTATATTGCTAAAAAGCTGCTCAATGTCATCTCTTCGTTCCCGACCCTCATATCTATGTGCAAGCTCAACCCAAGAAATTTTCCTCTTCTCTTCAAGTCGGATCTGAATATATCTCTCAATAGGAACAACAAGTTCAATTGGACGTTCAATTCCAGCAATTTTTTCCTTTATACGAACGAACCTCCCTGTTGAGTCAATCTGCACCTCCCTTTTCAATAAACCTGACGGGACAAAAAGAAGTGGATGTTGTTTTGATTGCCTTACTTCAACATATGGCTTGCTCAAAAAAGAATTTAAAAATTTAACCTGGGCTGAGGAATCAACCACAACTGTATCTGCTTTGGATACCCCGATTGTGTTAACCGATGAAAAGAGATTTTCAATAAATAGAGATAAAAAAAGCATCAAAATAACATAAACTCCGCATCTCATCATCAAACAGACAAATTTTTGGTTTAACAGCGTAGCCCTTTAAGCTATAAGCAAAACTCCAACTTTTTTATGTCTAATTAAAGATAAAATTTTCAACTTTCAAATTCAAATGTCAAATCGCAACAAGATGCCATATCTTTGCTTAATTTTATATCATTTGCTAATTTAAATCAAAAAACGGAGGAGAACATGCCTGTCATATTTGCCTTAATTTTTTTGCTTCTTCTTAATCTAAGCTCCTGTGTTAGGGAGACGCCAACACCTGCCCCGAGAAAGATAAAAAGAATGTCCGCTGAAAAATTTTTTGAAATCAAAAAAACTAAACTTGATAAGTTTGCCCTCCAAGCGATGAGGGAAGAAAAAATTGACATGTGGATCATCCTTACAAGAGAATACGCTGTTGACCCCCTTGCGAAGGACTTCTCAGCCGATAAGGCGGTTGCAAAAACAGCCATAATTTTTATAAATGAAGATACCGCATTGAAAAAAATTGCAATCTGCGCAAGCTATGACACTGACCCACTCCAAAAATCCGGCATCTACGATACAATAATCTCATACAAAAAAGAAGGTCTTGCTCAACACTTAAAAAATATAGTTGAGGGGAAAAAACCAAAGAAGATAGCCATAAATATCTCCCAAGATTCTCCCCTTGCTGACGGATTGACAGCGAGCATGCTTGATTACTTGAAAAACACACTCGGTGAAAAATATGCTTCAAAATTCGTATCATCCGAAAACATAGTCATCGCATACAGAAGCCGTCTTCTCCCAGAAGAGATTGAAATTATAAAAGAAGCTGTAAAGATAACGGAAGAGATAATCGCAAAGGCGCTTTCACCTGAAGTTATAAAACCTGGGAAAACGACTGAAAAAGATGTCGCAAATTATATAAAAAAATTGATGCGCGACTACGGCGTGGGACCCTCCTGGGAAGCTGAAAGTTGCCCGAGTGTTAACGCTGGCATCACACGAGGACACTCCGAACCAACCGACTATATCATCCAGAGAGGAGACCTCATAACGATTGACTTCGGAATAAACTTGAGCGGTTATTGCAGCGACATTCAAAGAACTGCCTATGTCCTACGCAAGGACGAAACTCAACCCCCAGATTTTATCAAAAAGATGTGGGAAACAAATGTCAAAGCAATAGAAGCTGGGTTTGAAAAAATTAAACCAGGCGCTACTGGTTTTGAAGTTGACAGCGCCTCAAGAAGTATAATCATCTCAGCTGGATACGAAGAATATCCACACGCAGCAGGTCATGTGATCGGATATTCAACTCATGAGATTGGTCCAATTCTTGGTCCAAATTGGAAAGATAGATATGGAAAGAAAGTCTTTTACCGACTTCTCCCAAATCAGGTCTTCGCACTTGAACCATCGGTTTATCTGTATAGCAAAGAAAAAAATGGATATTTAAGAATTGGCATTGAAGAAGATGTCCTTGTAACTGAAACTGGCGCGGAATTCTTAAGCACGCCCCAAAAAGAGCTAATCCTGATAAAATGATTCAAACTCAACCCTACACCGTCTTAGCTGAAATTTACGACTGCATCATGAAAGATGTCCCATATAAAAAATGGGCGAAATACATACTCAAACTTATAAAAAATTTCCACCCGAAAACAAAAGATATACTTGAACTCGCCTGCGGAACCGGAACGATGCTATCTCTTCTATTAAAATTCGGTTTCAAAGTTGATGGGCTTGATATCTCAGAAAAAATGATACAGAAGGCAAGAGAAAAGATTAAAAGCGAAAATGTCAACTTCTTCATCGCAGATATGGCAGAGTTCAAACCAGATAAAAAATACGACTTGGTGATATGCCTTTACGACAGCATCAACTACCTCACGGAAGAGGAAAAGCTCCTTCGCTTGCTTTCAAATGTATGGGAGTCGCTTCAAAATGGGGGGATCTTCATCTTTGATATATCAACTGAATACAACTCAATACAAAACGCAATAGCGATGAACACCAAAGGCAAGTGTGATGATTATAAATTCGTCAGAAGAAGTTATTTTTTGAGGGACAAAAAACTTCATATAAACGAATTTGAAATTGAAAGAGATGGTGAAAAATTTTTTGAGAGACATATTCAAAGAATTTATAAGATTTCAGAAATAGAAAACGCAGTGGAAAAGACGGGGCTTTTTAAAGTCCTTGCCCGATATAGCAACTTCACTTTTTCGGAAGGAAGTGAATGGTCAGAAAGAATTCACTTCATCTTAAAGAAAATAGAACTTTAAAATGGTTGAGTTTCAAAATGTATCCGTGTGGTTTGGCGATAATCTCGTCTTCAAAAATTTGAACTTTACAGTTAACGACGGGGAATTTGTCTTTATAGCAGGTCCAACCGGCTCTGGGAAAAGCACTCTTTTGAGGTTAATTTACATGGACATTTTCCCAAACCGTGGAAAGGTGATCGTTGGTAAATTTGACTCGTCAAAGATAAAAAGAAAACACATACCGTATCTGAGAAGACGGCTTGGGATTGTGTTCCAAGATTTCAAATTACTTGATGATAGAAATGTTTTTGAAAATGTCGCCCTTGCTTTGCATGTTACCGGGGCAAAGAAAAAGGAAGTAAATAAAAAAGTTTTGACAGCTCTTGCGGAAGTTGGATTAAGCCACAAAAAGAACAACATGCCAGAAGAACTCTCAGGCGGTGAACAACAAAGGGTTGCAATAGCAAGAGCCATCGTCAATGAACCCTTCCTAATCCTCGCAGATGAACCAACGGGAAACCTTGATCCTGATACATCAATTGAAATAATTGAGCTTCTAAAAAAAATTAACCTTCGCGGGACATCAATAATCATGGCAACACACAACTATTCCCTCATTGAAAGGGTTAAAGATGCAAAAGTTTATCAAATTTCAAACTTCAATCTTACCCAAATAAAATAAAACTGGGGGCAATGAATGCCCCCAATGTCCCCGAGCGCCATTTTTGTTCATCCCCTATTTTTCACTCAACAGGAATTGAAATTATAAATTCAGTCCCCATCCCAACCTCACTTATCAACTCTATCTTCCCATTGTGATTTTCAATTATCTTCTTGCAGATCATCAATCCATAACCGTGTCCCTCTGGTTTAGTAGTCAAATTTATACTGAAAAGTTTCTCTCTAACCTCTGCGGGTATCCCAGGTCCATTATCAGCAACCCTTATTTGAACCTGATTGAATTCCCTGTCAAAATATGTCCTTGTTATAATGGTTGCATCACTGCGAGCATCAGCTGCGTTCTTGTAAAGGTTTATCAAAAGTTGCTGAAGCTGGAATGGATCAACATTAACAAAAGGTAATTCAGGGTCAAGCTCTTCAACGAATTTGACATTTGAATACCTTGAAAGTGGTTGAATGAATTGTATCGTTTCAACAATGACAGAATTTATGTCCGTCAACTTCTTGTTCGGCTTCATCTCTGCACTATCCAAAAGACCACGAATGAAATACTTCATCTTGTTTATCCCAGAAAGAAGGGAATTGACAGAGTTATTAAGCTTCTCATCAATTGAAAATTTCGCTAACTCCCTTGATATGAGCTTTGCATTAATTGAAATTATCGTTAAGTAATTTGAAAGCTCGTGTGCGATCTCCGAAGCAAGCGCTCCCCTTGTTGCCATCCTTTCGGCTTTTATCATCGCTTCGTTTGCCGACTGCAAATCAGCGTATGCTTTTGACAGCTTTTCATATAGTTTCGCATTTCGTATGGCAATGGCAGCGTGACCAGCTAAAATCTCAAAAAGCTGTAATATCTCATTTTTATTTATCTGTGAGACCCTACTGCTATCAACATAAACGACACCTATGATTTCAGAGTCAATGCTCAACGGAACACAAATGATCGTCTTTAAATTTAAAGCAACGATGCTTTCTTTTTTGCTAAATTCACTGTAATTAAGAACATCTTCAATTACAATCGGCTCACCACTTAAATAAACATCATTGACGATCGTTTTACTATAGGAAATCTCATTTTCATCAATCGTCTCACCCTTCGAATTTCTTGCAAGCGCGCATCTTAAACTTTCTCCCCCATTGACAAGAAAAAGACAACCCTTATCTGCCTTTGAAAGCGATATCAAATTGTCAAGGACAATTTTTAACACCTCCTCAAGTATTAAAGATGAGTTAATCGCCTTGACAACGTTAAATATTATCTCAAGATTTCTATGTTTTTCCCCCTCAAGCTCTTCAATTTTCTTTTTGACATCGCTGATTTTCCGCCTTACCTCTTCAAATATGTCAGCACCATCAAATGGCATTTGATTAAACGATTTTTGTTTTTAAAATGCCCCGACGGTCAAGAAACCGCCAGGGCTGATTAATTTACTTCAACTGCTCAAGCTCTGCCTGTATCCGAGCTATGTAAGATTTAACTTTGATCTTCTTAAAGTACTTAAGCGAAGACGACAACGACTCGCGCGCCTTGTCAATTTGAGATTGTTTCTTATATAGCTGACTTAACTCATAATATGTCTCACCGAGGTTAAGCCAGTTCTTGAACTCAAGATTTAAATCAATCGCGGTCATGAAGTAGCTCTCAGCAAGATGCAAGTTTCCATGTTCAAGTTGAACGATTCCCAAAATCCTGTACGCATCGGCGATACTTTGCCTGTCGCCAATTTTATAAAATGTATCAAGAGCCATCGTTGCGTAAGCCGTAGCAAGAGGTAAATCTTTTATCCTAACATATGCATCTGCTTTGCCAAGATACGCCAAAGCTAACATATAGCTATCTTCAACCCTTTGGGCTATCTCAATACTTCTCTCAAACTCTTTTATCGCAGCGTCATACTCACCTTTGTGAATTAACGTCACTCCAATATTATGATACGTCTGCGCAAGGCGTAGGGCGTCCCCTCTTTTCTCAAGCCGTGGTAATGCCTGACGAAAATGGGAAATTGCCTTATCCCAATTACCCCGCATACTTTCAATTATACCAAGGTTGATATGTAAACCGGCGATCAATTCCTCGTTCTTGCTTTTTTCTGCTTTCTTTAGTGCCTGGTTAAAATAAGTCAACCCGTAATCATAGCGTCCACTTTCAAAGAAGGCAATCCCAAGCCCGTTTTCACAAATTGAAACACCGTCAAGGTTACGAAGCTTCTTATAAATTTTTAACCCTTGCCTTAATGATGAAATCGCATCGTTTATCTCATTCTGTTTCGTCTTAACCTCTCCAAGCTTAACATATGCTTTGGCTCTAACTTCATCAAATTCACGACCCTTGCTGGACCTCTTTATAACAAGCAGAAAACAACTCTCCGCTTTATCAAACTCCCCATAAGTCATACATATATCACCAATATCAAAGCACATCTGAATGAACTTAAACTGCTCAAGCATTGCTCCAGACAAACTAAGCAATGTGTCAAACTTAATCTCATCAATAATTGACTCTTGCACCTCAGAGCTAACTTCAAACTTTCCTTTCGCTTCCTTTAAATCAAGAGCGAGATTTTCTTCTCGCTCTTTTACTATCTCGGTAAATTTTTTAAGGAAGTCGTCCCCGCAGTATCTGCGGGCGACGGCTATAACTTTATCGTAAAAATTTGATTTAACGCGCTTCATATTTTTTACCTCCTTGTTATCAAGGTTTTTCCCTCAACTTTACCAAGACCAAGCATACCTTGAGAAATGATTCGTCTGGAAGCTCAATGTCTGCTTCTTCGTATCAACTGTCACAGGACTATCAACATATTCCCAAGCCCCGGTTTCAGGGTTATACCAAACCGGTTTCAAATCATATGGCGACAAATCACCGAGATCAACCTCAGCATATGAAAGCGTAATCGTAACACTTGTATTAAATGTCATACTTGGATTGAACTCAACAACGGCATATTCCCTGTCAAGAACCTCAACCGTAACATAAGTTGGTTCACTAACTGCACCAGCTGGTATGTAAACAGAGTTATTATATGTCTTCTTCCCTCCGACCACAGCATCCTTATTTGGGAAAACCCATTTCCCAGCAAAACCCTTCTTCGCCAAGAGCTCTTGCTTAAACGCATCGTTCCACTTCAAAAGCTTCATCTGTTCCCCTTTGTTAAGAATGCCTGGCTTCCCGCTTGAAAGCCCAACCGGGTTATCGGCACAACTTGTTAAGAAAAATGCCAAGCTAACAACAATAATGATGACGCCAAGAGTTGAAACGAGACGCTTCATGGCTACCTCCATTTTTTTAGTTTGACATTTTGGTTTTTAGTGAGAAGTAAAACTTAACCACAAGTCAAAGCAACAATCTTACTTTCAACAAAATAGACATCTTCTTCAGTTCAATCATATATAACCACACCAAATCTAACTTGATAAGACAAGAGCCTCTTTCAAGTTAAAAATGGCGAACAGCAAAAAACTTAAATTGATCATATAAAATTCTAATCACGAATCAATTCAACCTCCACTTTAAAACGCTATTTTAAAGAACGAGATGTGATATGCTTATCCATTACTTAATCATTTTACACCAACTCAAAAGCCAAGTTAAATTTTTTGTATTATAAAGAGCGAAAAACTTTCTATTTAGTGAAATTCAAATACTGTGCCAAAATTTTCCCTCTGGGAGATTTCACAAAAACAACTATAAATCAATTAAAATTTGAGGCCATTTACCCCGCGATATTTGAAAATTCGGTTAAATTGTAATGGCTTGTTGCAACGATTTGTTACACCAGCAACAAATTATATCAACGAATTATTCTATACTTCTGGATCAATCTATCAAGTCGCGGACGGGATATCCCAAGTATTCTTGAGGCTCGCGACTTGTTCCAATCTACCTTCTCAAGCACCGATCTTATCAGTTCTTTCTCAACATTGCTTAAGCTTGCCGACTCAAGAGGTGTGGAAATGTAAATATTTGAACTATCCCCCTCAACGAGATGAAACCCTCTTGTTTTCTCCGGCTTTTCAAACAAAAATTTAAAATCATCAAGCGTCAAATACTCATTCCCCGTCAAAATTACTGCTTTCTCAATTGCGTATCTTAATTGACGAACATTCCCAGGCCAGTGATATTTTTTCAAAAACAACCTCGCTTCCGGTGAAATTCCCTTCACCTTTGGTAGATTTTTACGATAAAGCAAATTGAACTCATTTATAAAATGTTCAGCTAGAACAAATATATCATCACCTCGCTCACGAAGAGGTGGGAGGTGGATCGGGAAAAGCATCAACCGATAATATAAATCCCTTCTAAATTTATTTTCCCTTACAAGATGTTCAAGGTTTTGATTCGTAGCTGTTATTATCCTTCCTTCAAACTTTATCGTCTCAACGCCACCGATACGACGAAATGTCTTTTCCTCTATCACCTTCAAAATTTTCCCTTGCAAATTTAAATCAAGATCACCAATTTCATCAAGGAAAATCGTTCCACCATTTGCTATTTCAAACAAACCGATCTTTCTTTCCTTAGCATCAGTGAAAGCTCCTTTCTCATGCCCGAAAAGTTCTGATTCAAGCAAAGTCGTTGGGATTGAAGCACAATTTATCTCAACGAAAGGCCTTATCTCTGAATAAGTGTTTTGATGTATTATCCTTGCAAGCAGTGTCTTTCCAGTTCCCGTTTCCCCCGTGATTAGAATCGTTAAATCTTTGTGTTCAATTGCCTTTTTGACAAGTTCAATTATTTCCCGCACCTTATCAGAACTCCCAATGAATTTCCCGAAATCAAATTGTTCCCTCCTGATGCTAAGGAACTTCTCTGCTTCAATTTCCTTTTTCCATTCCTCCGCCTTACCCTTCACAAAATCAGAAAAGGCAACACTTTCCTCTGGCATCGTGAAATAAGAAATAACCCCCGACTTCAAAAGTTTAACAGTCAAATTATACGACTTCATATAATCAACACAAGCGAGATTTTTACTCCCAAACATATCTATCGCCGTTTCAAGCAAAATCTCATCCCCTCGGTTTGCAATCACACAAACGACAAGTTCCGGACTCTGCCCAGATAAACGCTTAAGCGAATTGTAAGACGTAACCAAATTGACAATAAAATAACCCTCCTCAACTGGTATAAATTTCTTCACATCTTCAAGCGCAGAACGACTTGTGCTGACAAGCGATATTTTAAATCTCTCATCCATTTTTAAACGGTCAAACTTCTTAATACCTTATAGAATTTTTCATTCTCGGCATCGTTGATATACGATTCAATGAAATTCACATCTTTGATCCTCTCAATCAGAACGTTAAAACTCTCCAGCGCTTTTTCAAGGTAGTTCAAATACTTAATTTCAACTCCCCTGCTTTCGTAATAACGCGCCATTTCAAGATAAACCTTCCAAGCGAACTCACTGAATTCATCTCCAAGCTCATACAAAGCTTTGTTCAAACTTCTAAAAGAAGCTGACTTGTCATCTAAAGCAAGCGAAACCAAAAAGAACACTAAAGCTTTTGTATAACGGTCATCAACAAACTCAACGAAATTTTCAACGGAATCCAAAACTTTTCCCAAGTTATTTATTTTTCCTGATACATAATTTAATTTGAGAAGAGAAATTAAAATTCTCAATTTAAATTCAAAATCTTCTTTATCTGTCTCATCTTCTAACAGCTTAAAAAGAATTTCCTCGGCTAATTTGAAATCACCCTCTTTCATTAAAACCAATGCATTAAAGTAATCTCTAATGTTAGATTGGAATCTCTCACAATTTTCATCAATCCACTTAAAAACTTCCCTAGCTCGCTTTGCATCCCCCACATAAAGAAACATAAGGAAGAGCAAGCGCTTTATCTCACAAATGCCACCTCTATCCCCCGTTTTCTCATAAAGCTTTTCTGCTTGAATCAAGTTATCATACGCCTCACTAAGTTTATACTCCTCTATCAACACTTCGCCCATGTTCCCGAGGACATTCGCCATCCCTGGGATATCCCCAATCGTCCTGTAAATCGCCATCGCCTTTTGATAATTCTCAATCGCCGATTGATAATTTCTGCGCTTGAAGTGACTTATACCGATATTGTTGTAAATGTGAGCAGTTTGTGTTAAGTTTCCAACTGTTTCAGAAATCTCTATAGCCCTTTTCCAAAAATTTATCGCTTCATCATACTTTCCAATTATACTATAAAAGTTCGCCAAGTTATTGTATCCAGCGATAATTTTTAATTTATCTCCTTTCTTGTTCCTACTCTCAACACTTATCTCAAAACAACTCTTTGCTTTATCAAGATTTCCCCTCATTTGATAAATTATCCCGAGCCCAGCGTAAAAATCGCCGATCAATTTCGTTTTTGAAACAAATTTTAAAATTTTATCATAGTCATAAGCATTCAAAATTGAAAAAGCGACTTCAACATCACCACTTATTGCTAAAATTTGTGACATTTTCATCGCAACCCTCATCCTATCATAAACGCTATCTGAAATTTTCATCCCTTGTCTTAAAATCAAAAACGCCGATTCAGTGTCACCAAGATGAAAATATGCATCTGACTTCAATTCAAACACATCAACCCCATTAACATCTTCAAGGAGAGAAAGAACCGCTTTGAAATTCCCAATTTTAATGTTAAGTTCCGCAAGCTTTAATTTAAACGATGGTTTTAAATAATCAGGTAATAAATCAAAAAAAAGTTCACAAAGACCTATCGCCTTCTTAAAGTCACCCCTTGAAACAAGGTTTTCAATTCCAATTTCTGCAAACCTTTCCACCCCCTCGCTATCTCTTGCCATAGCAAAATGAAACAAAACTTTCTCTGCATCCTTCTCCCATTCTTTTTGATTTAAATAAATCACAGCATAATTCGTATGAATTCTTCGTCTGCTCGGCTCATCAATCCCCCTTAACACATGTTCCCTCAATGATTTATAAGCTATTGAAACCCTATCGTTTTCAAGCTTAACAAAGCCAGACATTTGAAGTTGCTTTAACTCGTGATGTATATCAGCGCAGAAAAATTCATTTAATATCTTAATCTCAACTGGTCCTTCTTCAAGGGATAAAATGTTGAGTATTTGCCTTTGAATTTGGGACAAATGCTCAACACGGCTTATAATTTCATCAAGTTCTATGTTTGATAATTGTCCCAGAGCATCAACCCTACCGCCGATCTTTTGAGAAAGATAATTTGACAAAATCTCTACCACAGCTGAGATTCCGCCCGAATACTCAGCGATGGCTTCAGCAAATTCGCGCACCAAATTCTCTTCAATGTCAAAATTTACCTTTACATACTCTATTATTTCATCAACATTGAACGGGCGAAGGTATATTTTTTCAGCATTTTGAACAAGTAAATCAAAAAAATTCTCATCCTTGCCCGAAATGAAAACCGCAACTTTTCTCCCCGAAAATTCACTTGGGAAGAGAAACGACCTCAAAAAAATCTCATTGAAAGAATTTCCAATGTCAATCTCATCAATGAAAACAGCCACAGGGAAATAAACTGAGGCATTTAAAATTAACTCCCTTAAAAATTGAGCAAATTCAATCAAATTATACGAAGTTACATCAACCGCATCTTTAAATTTCTCAAACCTAATTCTCAACTCCGGCGTGAGGTTAACTATCAAAGGTGATCGCGAAATAAAATTTAAAATTTTTTGTGGTTGTATTTCATTTATTAACAGTGTCTCATATCCCATCGCCTTCGCTTCAACATTTGCATATCTAATCAAACTCGTTTTTCCAAGTCCATCTGCTCCAAAAATTAAAACCAAATTTAACTCGGAGCTTGAATTTTTAACTTTATCAAGTTTATCCGTTATCATGGAAAGCGCATCTTCCTTCCCGAAAGGTTTTCTGACCTTAAAATTGATCTCCCATCGCTTACCAGGAAATAAATTCATCAAAAACTGCAAAACATTTGAAATGCTCCCGGGTCTTTTTGACGGATCAGGATCAAGCATTGAGTTCAAAAGATTTTCAACTTCAACACCAAACCCCGGAAGGATAATTCTCTTTTTAGAAAGATGCCATTTTACAATTTCAATTGGTTCTTTAAAGTCAAATGGTAAGGAACCGCTTAAAATTTGATATATCAAAATTCCAAGGGAGTAGATGTCAGCTCTGTGGTCGTAAACTTCGGCATTTAAAACTTCTGGAGCTATATAAAACAATGTCCCAATTGGTGCTTCATTTGGATTTATCTTCTCATAAATAATAGCAAATCCAAGATCGGTGATTTTAACTTTGTCGGTCCTTGAATCATAAATTATGTTTTCGGGTTTGAGATCGCGATGGACATACCCAGCCCTGTGGATGACATTTAAAGCGTGACAAATTTGATAAATTATTTCAAATTTCTTGCTTGTATCAACTGTTGATAAAAATTTCAAGATGTTTGGGGTATCGCAATATTCAAGCACTATAAATTTTCTATCGTTTAAATTTTCATCTTCGCAAAACCTCACCGTCCCGAAATCAAGCATTGAAATTATATTCGGATGCTCAAACTGTGAAGTGATTTTAAACTCATTGATTAATTTCTCTTCGGCAAGGGGATTTCGCTTTGATATTTTAATTGCCACATCTTTATCACGCAGGGTATCGTAAGCTTTAAAAACTTCCCCAACAGCTCCATCGCCGATTTTCTCCAAGATTTTGTATCTTTTGTTGATAAGCAATTTTTGAAAATGTTTCTTTTTGTTTTTTAAATTAACAATGAAAAATCTATAACACAAGTTTTCAATAGTTATGAAAATCCTCGTGATCAATCCGGGTTCAACCTCAACAAAGGTAGCAATTTTTGAAGATGAGGAACAAGTTGAATCAAAAACTATAAGACATTCACCTGAGGAACTTTCAAAATTTAAAACGCTTTGGGAACAATTTGATTTCAGGTTAAATATAGTGCTTGAATTTTTAAAAGAGAGAAATTTAAAGCCGTCGGATTTTTCAGCTGTTGCAGGAATAGGAGGGCTTTTAAAACCCGTGAAAGGAGGAACATATAAAGTGAATGAAGAGATGTTAAATGATGCGAGGAATAATTTTCAAGGCGAACATCCATCAAATCTTGGTTGTGCGCTTGCATACGAGATAGCTAAACTTGGTGGAATTGATGCCTACATCGTTGACCCCGTCTCGGTTGACGAATTTGAGCCATTAGCTAGATATTCGGGGCATCCACTTATTCAAAGACGCAGTTTGTCACATGCTCTCAACATTCACGCAACGGCGCGAGTCGCTTGTCAAAAGCTTGGGAAAAAGCTTGAGGATTCAAACTTTGTAATCGCTCACCTTGGTGGTGGTATTTCAGTTTGTCCTGTAAAAGCTGGAAAAATTATTGACGCAAATGATGCAAGTAGTGATGGACCATTCTCCCCAGAAAGAACCGGAGGGCTTCCGCTTCAACCTTTCATAACTTTATGTTTTTCCGGTAAATTTACCGAAAGCGAAATAAGAAAAATGGTCATGGGAAAAGGTGGGCTTGTTGCATATCTTGGAACAAATGACGCTGAAGAAGTTGAGAAAAGAATTGAAAACGGGGACATTTACGCAAAAGAGGTTTACGAGGCAATGGCATACCAAATCGCCAAAGAAATAGGAGCAATGGCAACGGTTTTGAGGGGAAATGTTGATGCAATAGTTTTAACCGGTGGTTTGGCAAATTCAAAAATGCTTGTTAACTGGGTCAGTGAAAGAGTTTCATTTATAGCTCCAGTTATCGTAATTCCTGGGGAAGACGAAATGAAAGCTCTTGCGCTTGGAGTTTTGAGGGTTTTACGCGGTGAGGAAAAAGCAAAGGAATATCCTGGTGATTAAAAAATTTGTTTTTTTACCCCATCTTGGCTATATTTTAAGGGAAAGACTTGGGGCCGTAGCTCAGCTGGGAGAGCGCCAGAATCGCACTCTGGAGGTCACGGGTTCAAATCCCGTCGGCTCCACTTAACTTTGGGAACAAAATTTATGTTCATGTGTCTTAATTGATGAAGGCGAAAATATAGACCTTAAACTTGAAATTTTATTTCAAACTTTTTATCTTTAGTTCAGACAAATAAAAAATTTTATGGAGGTAGAAATCAAAAATGCCCATCATCAAGAAACCAGAAGCGGATTTGCGATTGAGGTGGCGCAAATGGGTTGAGCTTGGACTCGTAATAGCCCTGCTTGTGACAATACTTGCTTTTAGATTTTTCCCCAAAGATATAGGGCGTGGGAAGAAAATTTTAACTTTTGAGCAGGAAGTGATTAAACCAGAGGAGATACCACAAACAAGACAGGAAAACAGACCACCGCCACCACCAAGACCACCAATCCCAATTGAAGCGCCGAGTGACGAAGTGTTGAGCGATGTTGATATTGATATAAGCTCTGAGCTTGACATAACGAAAGAAGTTGCCCCACCTCCACCAAAAGAGGAACTATCATCAAAGGAAGAAATTCCTTTTGAGGAGCAATTTTTTGTCGTGGTTGAAGAAATGCCAGAGATAATAGGTGGTCTTGAATCAATTCAAAGAAATGTTGTCTATCCTGAAATAGCCATAAGAGCTGGGGTTGAAGGAACTGTTTATGTTATGGCCTTCGTAGACGAAAATGGAAATGTTGTGAGAGCAGATGTAGTCAAGGGAATCGGTGCTGGTTGTGATGAAGCAGCTGTTGCTGCTGTAATGAAAGCAAAATTTAAACCTGGGAAACAGCGTGGTAAGCCAGTAAAAGTCCGCGTTATGATTCCGATAAGATTCAAGTTGAAAAAATAATCCCATTGATAAAAAGTTTGTGTAATTTCAAAAGGCACAGGGTTTTATAACTCTGTGCCTTTTTATTTAAAAATAATACCTACAAAACAATGGAACTTTGGCTTGCTTTTATCCTATTGTTTCTTTCCTCCTTTTTCTCCGCAAGTGAAATGGCATTTATAAGCGCGAATAAAATAAAACTTGAAATAAGGTCCAATTCCTCCCTTTTTGCAAGAATCGCACACGATTTCATAAAAAAACCGGAAAAATTCCTCATCACAATTTTAATAGGAAATAACTTCGTAAATATCGCGCTGAGCTCAATTTTAACCTTCATCCTCAAGACAACTGTAAATATGAATGACTTCACGATTCTGATTTTGATAACCTTACTCCTTCTGATCTTCGGGGAGTCAATTCCAAAGAGCATAGGTCGTGAATCAGCTGACGCTTTTGTGTTATTTGCATCACTTCCTTTAAAGTTGTTTTACTTTATATTTTTACCGGCGATAAAAATTTTAGGATTTGCCTCGGAAAAGCTCTTAAAAATTTTAAAGATAAAATCAGAAACAATTGAAAATTTCTTCAGCAAGTCCGATTTTGAAATACTCATAAAGGAGACCGAATTCGGAAAAGACCTTAAAATTGATATACCTTTTTCAAGCGTCTTTAAGCTTGAAAATATGACAGTTGAAGAAGCAATGCGTCCGAGGACCGAAATCGTAGCGGTTGAAAAAAATATGCCAATGAGAGAAATAATTGAAATATTCTCAAAGTCGGGACATTCACGACTCCCAGTTTATGATGGCGTGATTGACAACATCATCGGCATAATTTATGTGAAGGACATATTTAAAAACCCAAGAAACATAGACGAAATCTTAACAGAGCCGTTTTTCGTCCCGGAGAAGAAAAAATGTATTGAACTTTTGAATGACTTCAAGCAAAAAAATACGAGCATAGCAATTGTAGTTGATGAATTCGGCGGTGTTTCTGGTTTGATAACACTTGAAGATGTGATTGAGGAGCTCGTTGGTGAAATAGAAGACGAATTTGATGTCAGCAGGAAATTAGTTCAAAAAGTTGATGCGAATACTTTCATATTAAACGGTTCTGCAGAGGTTGACCATCTAAACGAGGAATTCAATCTTAACATTCCGAAAGGCGATTATGAAACCATCGCAGGATTCGTGATAAATAACATAGGGAGGATTCCAACCGTTGGTGAGGAATTCATTATTAACAATTTCAAAATTACAATTTTAAACGCTACGAAAACAAGGATTAACTCTTTAAAATTAACGCTACTGAGACGAAATGAATAGGATATTACATGTTTTTTCAATCGGGATTTTTATTTATGTGCTTTTCATCGCCACAAAAAATCTTAGTTGGGATACATCAAATAAAAGCGATGTCACAATCGTAAACCATCTTGCCGTAACTCATCCACCCGACATCGTGTTTATTTGCGGGGAAAGGATACCTCTTGAGATACCTGATGTGAGGGAAAGATTTGAGAGAGAATTTTATCTTGAATTTGATGAGAATCAACTTATACTTGACTTGAAGAGATGCGGTAAATATATGCCTTTTATTGAAAGCAAAATCAAGGAAAGGGGGTTGCCAAGCGATTTAAAATTTTTAGCAATCGCTGAAAGTCGCTTAATAGAAAACGCATATTCAAACAAGGGAGCAGCTGGATTGTGGCAGCTTATGCCTGAAACCGCGAGAAAATACGGTTTGCGAATTGACGACTATATAGATGAGCGACTTAACATCCAAAAATCAACCGAAGCTGCTCTTTCTTATCTTCAAGACCTCTACAATAAATTTAACAGTTGGACATTGGCTCTAGCTGCTTATAACGCTGGGGAAACAAGGATAAACGATGCTTTACAATTTCAATGGGTTGACAACTATTTTGATCTTCATCTGAATAGGGAAACAGCAAGATTTGTTTTCAGAGTCGCTGCTATTAAAGAATTGATATCAAACGCAAAAAGATATGGCTTCTTAATTGACACGACAAAACTTTTTAAACCCCCGGATGTAAAATATGTGAGTGTAAAAGGTCCAATTCAAAACCTCGCTGTTTGGGCAAAACTTCAGGGGACGAACTATAAAACGCTCAAATACTTAAACCCCTGGATTTTGAAGTCATCCCTTCCTGAAGGTGAATTTTTAATAGCTCTTCCATCAAATGCCCAACCTCAACAACTTGATCTATCTCAATACAAATACAAGAGCTCACGGGTTGTCTTTCAAAATGGCGAAATTATCGTTGTGCCTGAGAAAACGATAAATCACAGGGTGAAAAAAGGTGAAACACTTGAAACCATCGCAAAAAAATATAACGCGACGGTTGAAGATATAATTGAGTTGAACAAGCTTGAAGGGAAAAACATTAAAGTCGGACAAATTTTAAAAATCCCAGTTTACTAAAAATTCCCAAACCTATACATATGCTCAACCTTTATACACTTATTCATAACGACCTTCAACCCTGCCTTTCTCGCTTTTTCCGCTGCTGATTCATTTATAACACCAAGTTGCATCCACACAACTTTCGCCCTCTTTTCAATCGCTTGATCAACTATCTCGTCAACGAATTCTGGTCTTCTAAAAATATCAACGATGTCTATCTCTTCAGGGACGCTGATTAAATCAGGATATGCCTTTAAACCAAGGACGGTATCAATGTTTGGATTAACCGGGATGATTTTATATCCTTGATTGAGAAGATATTCAGCAACGATATAGCTATCTCTATCTGGTTTATTTGAGATGCCGACAATAGCTATTGTTTTGTAAGAGGTTAAAATTTCTTTGATCTCGTCTTCCATTTATGCCTCATTTTTATTTTTTTAACTTACCTTTGCAAGGTCTACGCTATCTGAATATCTCTTTACAAGTTCCTCTCTTAAACAAAAATGTTCTGGCTTCATCAAGTCCGGGTCTTCTTTTATGATCTCAAACGCCTCTTTCCTGGCTATTTCAAGTATTTTTTGATCAGTTGCGATATTTGCGAATTTGAATTTCATAAACCCGCTTTGCCTTGTCCCGAAAAATTCACCAGGTCCGCGCAGTTCAAGGTCCTTTTCAGCGATTTTAAAACCATCAAGTGTTGAAGCGATTATTTTAACTCTTTCAACTGCTTTACTTTCCTCAAAATCAAAAAGCGTTTCGCTTTTTAATAAACTTGACTTAACAACCAAAAAACAATATGATTGTCTTTCACCTCTCCCTATTCTCCCGCGCAATTGATGAAGTTGAGAAAGCCCAAACCTTTCAGCATTTTCTATCACCATTATAGTCGCATTTGGAACATCAATTCCAACCTCTATCACTGTCGTTGCAACGAGAATCTGGATTTTTCTATCTCTGAAATCACTCATTATCTCCTGTCTTTCCGTCCCGGGCATTTTACCGTGAATTAAACCGACTTTAAACTCAGGGAATACCTCATTTTTAAGATAGATATAATTTTTTATCGCTGACTCAAGGTCAAGCTTTTCCGACTCCTCTATCAAGGGATAGACAATATATGCTTGATGTCCTTCTTTAATTTTCGCTCTGATGAATTCATATAGCCTATCCTTTTCATCGTCAGGAATTATCTCGGTTTTAATTTTTCTGCGACCTTTCGGCATCTCATCTATGACAGAGACATCCAGGTCACCGTAAACGGTAAGAGCAAGTGTCCTTGGGATAGGGGTTGCTGTCATGATCAGAACATCAGGGTTATAACCTTTTTCAATCAAAGTTGCCCTTTGCATAACGCCAAACCTGTGCTGTTCATCAATTACGACAAGCCCGAGGTTTTTGAAATTTACCCCTTCTTGTATTAACGCGTGAGTTCCAATTACAATTTGCGCTTCCCCACTTTGAATCTCTGAAAGGATTTCTTTCTTTTCCTTCGGTTTAATGCTACCTGTTAAAAGGCGAATTTTAACCGGGAGGGAATTTAACAAGTTCAAAAAAGTCGCATAATGTTGTTCTGCTAAAATTTCCGTCGGTGCCATAAACGCACTTTGATAGCCGTTATCAGCAGCTATCAACATAGCAATTAAAGCAACAACCGTCTTCCCGCTTCCAACATCACCTTGTAAAAGACGATTCATAGGTCTGTCGGATTTCATATCCCGCCATATCTCACGGATGACACGACGCTGTGCATTGGTGAGTTGAAAGGGCAAAATTTGGCTGAACCTGCGAACAAGCTCTCCTATCTTCGTAAATGAAATCCCTTTCTCAAAGTGTTTAAGTTCATAATGTTTGCGAGCAAGTAAAAGTTGAAGGAAAAACAACTCCTCAAACTTCAACCTTTTCAAGGAAACCTCCAAATCCCAACGGGAATCGGGAAAGTGAATTGACTTCAAAGCAAATTTCAAAGGAACAAGATTATACTTCAAAATTAACTTATGAGGGAGGTTCTCCTCAACATAATCAATGTAATCGTTTATAACACTACTTATAAGTTCGCGAAGCTTTAAAGTGTTCAACCCAAGCGACTTCAACTTTGAAGTGGATGGATAAACCGGGACAATTCTACCCGTGTGTATATTTATGCTATCAGATTCCGTTAGGAAATCAAATTCTGGGTGAATGAGGTTTATTTTCCCTTTGAAAATGGTCGGTTTTCCAAAGACAGCAACGAAATCACCAAACTCAAACTGACGCTTGAAGTATTCTATCTTATTGAACCAAGAACAACTAATTTTGCCAGTCCCATCATCTATCGTCAATTCAAAGATCTCCCTGCCAGATGAAGCAACCAATGTCCTCTTATCAACAACTCTACCTATAAATGTGACTGCTTCTTGAGCCCCAGAAAATTTCCACCAATTTCTTTTCAAGTCAGCAACCGTTATAACAGTGCTTCTGTCAATGTATTTAATCGGCGCATAATAAAGAAGGTCAATCAATTTCTCAATCCCGACATCTTTCAAAGCAAGGGACCTTTTTTCCCCAATGCCTTTCAAATATCTTATATCTGATTCAAGCGTCAATGTCGCTCTTTTATCAGCCATTTTATATCACTCAAGTTTTTCTCCAATCGCTTCTTCAGCGACTTTTATAATTTCACCGCTTTTTACAAGCTCAAGTGCTTTTATAATGTCTTTGTGAAGTATCCGGTCCTCATCAAGATGTTTTATATGTTTCCTTACAAACTCATAAACTGCCTGTGTCCCAACCCCACATCTCATTATCTTACCTGTTTTTTCATCAACCCTTGCGAAATCAATTCCTTGAACCGCACACATTATCTCAATCGCAAGAACTGTTTGAACATTTTTTAAAACTCTATACGCCTTTTGCGCAGATATAGAGCCCATGCTATTATGGTCTTCCTGATTTGCCGATGTCGGTATTGAATCAACACTTGCTGGATGAGACAAAACTTTATTTTCAGAGACAAGGGAAGCAGCTGTATATTGAGCTATCATAAGCCCGGAATTTAACCCCCCGATCTTCGTCAAAAATTTCGGCAACCCGCTTAATTGAGAGTTCACAAGTCGTTCAATTCTTCTTTCGGAAACATTTGCTAACTCGGAAAGAGCAATCGCCATAAAATCCATCGCAAGAGCTATTGGCTGTCCGTGAAAATTCCCACCTTCAAGATGTTCCCCATCATCTGGAAAAATCAAAGGGTTATCGGTTGCGGAGTTAATTTCAATTGAGACGATGTTGTAAACATAATCAATCGCATCTCTTGAAGCACCATGAATCTGCGGAACACACCTTAACGAATAAGCATCTTGAACCCTCGGGTCATCATACAAATGGGAAAGTCGTATCTCACTATTACGCATCATACGCAAAATGTTCCTCGCTACCTTTTGCTGTCCCTGATAAGGTCTTAATTTATGAATCCTCTCATCAAAAGCTCTATCAGTCCCTTTAAGTGCTTCAATGCTTAAGGAAGCTGCGATGTCAGCTATCTTACACAATTCCTTTGCCTGTTTCACAATTAAACATGCATAAGCTGTCATCATTTGTGTCCCATTAATAAGTGCAAGCCCTTCCTTTGCAGAAAGCTTTAATGGTTTCAACCCGAACTTTTTCAATGCTGAACGAGATGGAAATCTTTTAAGTTTTTCAACATTTATTGATTTCCCAACCCAAACCTCTCCTTCTCCCATCATAGCAAGGACTAAATGAGCAAGTTGAACAAGGTCGCCACTTGAACCGACCGAACCCTGCGATGGCACTATTGGCATAATCCCATTGTTTAAAAATTTCAACAAGAAATCAACTATTTCAGGTCTAACACCCGAATAACCCTTCGCTAAAGCATTTGCCCTCAAAAGCATCATTGCTCTCACAACCTCTGGTGGCAATGACTCTCCCGCCCCTGCTGAATGGCTGTATATCAAATTTCTTTGAAGCTTCTCAATCTTATCTTTTTCAATTCTCACCATTGCAAAATCACCAAAACCAGTCGTCACCCCATAAATCGTCTCCCCACTTTCAACCCATTTCTCAACTAACTTTCTTGATTTTTCCATCTTTAAAATCGCATCATGACTTAACTTAACCTCAGCGAAATTTACCGCAACATCAAAAACATCTTCAGGTGTCAATGTCTCCCCATCAACTAAAACAAAGTCGGTTGGTTTTGATTTTACCATAAATTTTTCATCCAACTTTGATTAATCTAACGGCAAAACCGCCGTCCATATCGTGTTTATGAGGATATGTCTCCATGCAACCCTCTTCATTTACAATGTCAGAAGGAAGGTAATTTCTCGCATCCTCAATTTTGAACTCGGGATGCCTGCTTAAAAACTCCTTAACAACCTCAATATTTTCCTCTGGTTCAATTGTGCAAGTGCTATAAACAATCACCCCACCGTTCTTGACAAGTTTACTCGCCTTCTCAAGCAATTCAATTTGCGTCTTTGCGAGATTCCTTATATCGGAAAGTTCCCTTTGCCATTTTATGTCTGGCTTCTTCTGTATCACTCCCAAACCCGAACAAGGCGCATCAACAAGGACTTTATCCGCTGGTTCAACATCAACTTCAAGGGCATCTTTCGGTATGAATTCAACATTTTCAACCCCAAGTCGCTCGCAACTCTGCTTGACAAGATTCAACCTGTGCTCATATTTATCAACCGCTATTATCTTCCCTTGATTTTTCATCAACTCACCTATAAATGTCGTTTTCCCACCAGGAGCGGAACAAAGATCAATCACAATTTCACCAGGTTTCGGATCAAGTAGTTTAACAACTAAACCTGAACTCTCATCTTGGACGGAAAAATATCCCATTTCAAAAAGGTCAAGATTATAAATTTTTGAAAGATGACCAACCTTTATGAAATTTTCAACATACTTTGACCGAGTGTTTCTTATACCCCGTTCCTCAAAAAGTTTTACAAGTTCATCAGCTGTCGTCTTCAAAGAATTCGCACGGACGACGATCGTTGGTCGTTCATTATTTGCCGAGAGCAATTGCTCCGTCTCATATAAACCGTATCTCTCAACCCAGCGCTTCACCATCCAAGAAGGATGAGAATACATAATTGAAAGATACTGAACAGGGTCTGTTTCATGGTCAGGGGTGGGAAGTTTATTCAAATTTCTTATTATGTTCCTCAAAACCGCATTTACGAGATTTGCAGCTTTTTGACCACGAATCTTTTTCACGAATTCAACCGCTTCATTAACAGCAGCTGCATGGGGAATTTTGCTTAAAAACAAAATTTGATATAACGCAACCCTCATCGCATTCCTTATGTTCGGGTCCTGCATCGCAAATTTGTTCTTGCAAAACTGCTCAATTACAAAATCAAGTCGCGTCTTCCACCGAACGACACCATGAGTTAACTCAGTCAAAAACCTCTTATCCAAATCATTTAATTCATCGGACTTCAACTCAACATCAAGAAGTTTATCAAGGTATGAATCCGTTCGCTCTATCCTGTTCAAAATTTTCACCGCTATTCCACGAGGTCCTTTGTAAAATTCCTCAAATTCCATAATCATTTTATGTTCTTTTTTTATTGATCAAGTTTTTCAGAAGAAACCACTTTTTAAATAAAAAGGGAGTAGCCACTTAAAGCTACTCCCTAAAAATTTAGTAAACGAAACAAAAAATCGCAACTTTTCCTCACTTCATCAATATCATCTTCCTCGTCATCGTAAACTCCCTCTTCTCATCCTCAAGCGAACGAGCATACATTGTGACGAAATAAACCCCAGACGAAACCCGCACCCCGCTTTCATCTTTCCCATCCCAATACACAACATGTCTTGCCGGATCAACTTGACCATTTACAAGCTCTCTCACCCTCTGACCAAGTGAATTCCAAACTATCAACTTAACATTTGAAAACTCAGGAACATCAAACTCTATCCTCGTCCCGGGGTTGAACGGATTTGGATAGTTTTGATAAAGCATATAACTTTTTGGAATCTCAATATAATTTGCATCCCTCACATCAATGCTTGCGTTATAGGAGAGGTTTCTAACGCTTAATTTGACATCTGGCTGAAGCGCCCATAACTTTTCAACATCTATACCAGGAATTGATATCGTAACTATCCCTTGCCTATCACCTCTTTTGATCAATTTGCCGACATCGGAATAAATTAAAATCACAAGATAACCCAGCTCATTTTTCCCGAATGCAACTTTAAAACCACTCACAGGTAAAAGCGGGGTTACATCAAACTTCAAACGCTCAAAATTTGGCAATGCTTTAACTTTCAAAGAGATTTGCACACCTTTCACATCAACAGAATTGCTCAATCTAACCCTTATGATAGAACCTTTATCCCCTGGGTTAAAAATCTCAAAATCAACATGCAAAATCCCATCGTTAATCTTTTTCAAAGTTGCAAAACCTTTAACTGTGTCATCATCGCCGTAAAATTTATACGCGGGTTTTCCAGCTATTGCTGGAATCGCATAACTTGGCCAAGTCACATCTATCACAGCATCCTGCAAAGTCGCAAGGTCCATTTGATCAATCACCCCATCACCCGTCTCAACATCAGCAGAAGTCCTATCGGAATTGTCAGCATCAGTTCCATTATAACCATCCCCTTCATAAAAAGGTCTTGAACCATTTGGATCATTAACAGTAACCGCTCCCCAATTCTCTATCACAACATCAGCAAGCCCAGTTATATCAGCAATGTCAATCCCCCCATCCCAATTTATATCACCATATTTTCTCCAGTCAGAATAACCACTTGGCAAAAAACTTGGCGGTTGCTCAATAAATAAACTTGACGAATGAACATTCAAATTTATTGTTCCATCCCCAGCTGGCATACTGGACAACGTAAGCAATGAAGCATCACGAATCACCGCATCAGAAACTGTATTATTCACCAAACTTATAGCATTCAGATAATCACCATCTGAACCGGGCGAATCAAAATGAACCCTCGCAACAACATATTGAGCTACCGAATTCCCCTGATCCTTCAAAATCACACTCGCTGAATTCCCATAAATTAAAACCCTTATACCATTTGGAATTGGTGTCTTATTTATTGAAAAAGCGGTTGATATGGAAGGTGCAAGTGTAACATCAGTTATCGTAACAACGGAACTTGTCACATCAAAACTCCACCCCCAAACCCCGTGTGTTTTACCTGGATTTCCATCGTTCCAATCAAGCCGAATATAAGCAATATTTCCAGTTGCCCCCGTCTCAACATAAATATCACTAACAGTAAACCCAACTGCAAGATACGCCGATATAAAGTCAAAAATTGTCCCTCCAATTCCGAATTCCGAAAATCCAGACAACCCAGCTCTACGAACAACAACCTCAGTTGGTGTCCCACCTCCTGCGACATGCGTCCCTTGAAGTGTCCACGACCCACCGCTTGACCTCTTCAAAACCCTCAACCTCGTCGGATCGCTCGTACCACTAAAACCATGCGCCTCAATCTCAATATCATAAACTCCTCCACTTAATCCCCCCGACGGCTCAACGCTCCAATAACCACCTGACCAAACATTAACAATTTGAACCCCACCATCATCCAAAGGCAAACCACTCGTCCCGGGGTTAACACCATTAAAATAAACGCTCAAATTTCCAGACGATGGAGCTGTTGTAAATGTCACCTTAACCCCACGGTAATACTCATTACTTCCAACTAAAACGCTTATCGGAAAAACAAAATCACCAGTTCCAACAACTCTTCTGATTAACCTCCCAGTCCCGTTTTGAACAATAGAATTCACAGGTGAATAAGTCCCAATTGAACCCAAAACAGTTAAATCATTTGCCCCAAGATAAATCTTTCCAGATTGGATTGATAACACCCCAGAAACAGTTATTGGGCTATTTAAAACTATTGAACCACCACCAGATTTATTTAAATTCCCAAAATTAACGCTCCCAGTTATAACTTGAAAACCGCCAACAAATTCAAAATTAGAATTAACATCGCAAGTCATCGTTCCCGAATTCGTAAGGTCAGAGAAAAGCTCAAACTTCGCTCCAGAGCCAATCACAACAGTTGCTCCCGAACTGACATTTAAACTCCCCATCTTCACAACAACACCAGAACCAGCACTTACATATGTCCCAGACATAACAACGACATCTTGCGAATGTAAAGATAAAACCGAAACCAATGTGAAAAATATCAAAAGTCGCAAATATATCACTGCTTGGGACTAAATCTTTTTTGAATTTCATCTGTTCAGCGAGACATAGTAAATATACCGAGTTGCAGTAATAGCATTTAAATTTACAGTCGCTGGCAAGACAACTCCGCCACCGGTAGATATATAACCAGTTCTAAACATTGCGCCCGCTACTCCAAGGTTTGCGCCCGCAATAACCCCTGTCGTTGAATTCCAAGTAACAGCAACATAATACTGACCTGGATTAAGAGTCCTGTTTGCTTGCTGAGGGACAATAATTTTAACACCAGCAGTTGTAGTCAAAGAGCCAGCACCACCATTTAAAACAAGATTACCATTTGAATCATAAATCCCAACATCACCAGTAGCTCCGAGTGCAGTTGTCACCCTTAACCTTATCTGATTTACCGTTATTCTCGCAGGTATATAAATCGGCGAAATTAAAATCGCTCCTACCGTTGGCTTTGCAGCTGTTGCTGCAATTGGACCCCAAACTGTTGAAGCTACATCCATCTCAGGTATTGCCCAAGCTGGACCCGAAGCCGTCCAAGTTAAAACCTGACCTTCAGTTCCAGCACCGCTTGTTAAAAGAAAACCATCATCATCCGATAAAACAACCTGTGGCAATCCACCTGTTGCAACGGTCCTTATGGAAACAGGACCATTCATATAAACTTGACCATCATTCCTCACCGTCATCAAAATACTACCACTGGAGTTCTCAACTCTCAAACCATACGCACTCGCATCATTAGTCCCACCCCTTATCGTCAACCTGTAACCACTCACTGACGAAGTCCCTATCCCAATGTATGTCCCATCGTTATACAACGTGCTATTTGCAACCCAACTCGTCCCATCATGCCTTAATGTTTGTCCAGCACTTCCAGATGGAAGCCCACCTTCACCAGTTAAACTCAACCTCTGCCAGACAGAACCATCCCAATAGTAAAACCCAGCTGTCCCATCTGTCTGATAAACAAGAAGCCCAACCGCAGGTGAACTTATGCTCAACCTCTCTGAAGCTGTCATTCTGGGTATCAGAACACCCTTCTTCGTCGTTCCAGTAATTTTAACATCAAGAATAGCTGACGGATCGGGCACAGCAGATGGATCATCACTTATTAAAAAACCCGCACCTGTTGACAAAGGAACACTTGGCTTCTTCCTAACCATTTTATCAGAAATGCTTGTATCCTTGGGAGCTCCTAATATCTGTGACTTCTTCACCTGCGAATTTAGAACTCCAAGTTGAAAAATTAACAAAACAAAAATAATCAAAACCGTTTTCATTTTTATCATCACCCTTTCTCCCGAATTATTTTACTTCCAAATTAAAACAAAAAAAGGGGACAGGCAACTTCGCACCTATCCCCCTATGAAAATCAAAACACTTAAACTTTTACTTCATCAATATCATCTTCCTCGTCATCGTAAACTCCCTACCCTGCTCCTCAAGCGAACGAGCATACATTGTGACAAAATAAATACCCGATGCAACCGATGTCCCATTCTCATCTTTCCCATCCCAATATACACTATACCTGTTTGGATCAACAGCACCAGAATATATCTCCCTCACCCTTTGACCAAGCGAGTTCCAAATTATCAACTTAACATTTGAAAACTCCGGAACCTCAAACTCTATCTTCGTCCCAGGGTTGAACGGATTCGGATAATTCTGATACAACATATAATTCAACGGCACAACACCACTCGCCTCAGTGACATCATAATTAACATCATAAGCGACATTCTTTATACTTGCGATAACTCTCGGCTCAGCACCTAAAATTTGCTCACGGGTTACATTCGGGATAACTATCGTCACATAAGACGCGCTTCCCGACTTAAGAACTTTACCACCATCAGCATAAACTATTATAACAACTTTATTAAACTCATTCCTCGCCCAATCAACCTTTAACCCACTGGCATCCGGTAAGCTCCAAACATCAAGTTTCCCAGGAAGAACAGATGAGGTTAACTCAATCTGTAACCCCCTCAAATCAAAGCTGTTATTATCAACC
Organism: Candidatus Thermokryptus mobilis; assembly: GCF_900070205.1. NCBI lineage: Bacteria > Pseudomonadati > Candidatus Kryptoniota > Candidatus Thermokryptus > Candidatus Thermokryptus mobilis. Next base: position 80,628 of record NZ_FAOO01000012.1, read on the forward strand.
GTCACTCTAATTTTGCTTCCCTTTTGCCCTGCGTTAAATACTTCAAACTTAACAAACACATCTGTTGCTACTTTCTCAAAACTTGACCCACCTTCAACCTTCGCAAGTATCCCCGAACCAATCCCAAAACCACCATTTATTTTAGAAGCAGGTAGACCTGCAATAGCAGAAATTGCATAACTTGGCCATACACCACTTGTCACAGCATCCTCTAATACCGCAAGGTCCATAAGGTCAAGCGTCCCATCCCCACCTTCTACATCAGCTGCCGTCCTATCGTTGTTGTCAGCATTAGTTCCATTATAACCATCATTTTCATAAAACTTTCTCGGACCGGTTACTGGATCATTCACATCAACCGCTGCCCAATTCTCAACCAAAACATCTGCAAGCCCTGTGACATCGGCTATGTTAATAAACCCAT